>CAYVPZ010000062.1:0-12430 GCA_964453955.1 uncultured Solibacteraceae bacterium
ACGCTGTTTCGCGATCTGGAACAGACGCGCCTCGAGCGCCTGATCGGCGAGTTCCTGCAACTGGAGCGGGAGCGCCGGCCGTTCACGGTGAAGCAGCACGAGAAGGAGCAGCCGGTGGAGATTGGCGGTTTGGCGCTGAACATCCGCGTGGACCGCGTTGACGAGGTTGGGGGCGGACGGCATGTGCTGGTGGACTATAAGACCGGCCAGATCAAGCCCGCCGCGTGGACCACCGAGCGCCCGCGCGAGCCGCAGCTCCCGCTGTATGCAACCGTGTTCGAGGGCGATCTCGCCGCCGTGACACTGGCGGCCATTCGCACGGGCGAGATTGGGTTCGTGGGCATGCAGGAAGGCGATGTGCTCGGTCCGGCGAAAGTGATGAAGACGGAATTTGCGACCATCGGGGAGCAGCGGGCCCATTGGAAGGCCGCGCTGGAACGGCTGGCCGACGAGTTCCGCAATGGTGTGGCGCGCGTCGATCCTCTCGACGGCGCCTGCAAATACTGCGAGTTCATGGCGCTGTGCCGCATTCGCGATCATTCCGCGCCGGAGGCGTCCGATGCCGGCGAATGACGACGACGCCCGCGCCCGCGCGCTGGACGCCGCAACCTCGTTCATCGTGCAGGCGCCCGCCGGCTCCGGCAAAACCGAGCTGCTGATCCAGCGGTATCTCAAGCTGCTCGCGGTGGTGGAGGAGCCGGAAGAAATCGTCGCCATCACTTTCACGAAGAAGGCCGCGGCCCAGATGCGCGAGCGCGTGGTCCGGGCGCTGCGCAGGGCGGCGATGCCCTCGGTGGTGGCGGCAACCGGGCAGGCCTCGCTGTTCGGCGGCGCAGTGGCCGTGGCCGACGCGCCACTCGAACCGCACCAACGCATCACGCACGATCTGGCCATGGCCGCGCTCGAGCGCGATCGCGCGGCAGGCTGGGGCCTGCTCGAAAACCCCACGCGCATTGGCATCGGCACCATCGATTCGCTCTCCGCCCGCCTCACCCGGCGCATGCCCTGGACATCGCGCTTCGGCGCCTTCCCAAGAATCGAGGAAAGGGCGCAGACGTTGTATCGCGAGGCGGCCCGCCGCACGCTGCGCTGGGTGGAACAGGACGACCGCGCGGGCCGGGCCGTTCAAACGCTGCTGCTGCATCTGGACAACGACACCCGCCGCGCCGAGGCGTTGATCGCGCAGATGCTGGAGCGCCGAGATCAGTGGCTACGGCTGGTGGGCAGCGGCGAGGCGGACATGGCTGCCGTGCGCGAAGCGCTGGAGGCGTCGCTGACGCGGATTGTCGAGACGCATCTGCAAACGCTCTGCGGAAGCTTTCCGCGCGAGCTTCTGGAAGAGGCCGTGGATCTGCTGCTGCGCACCGGTGGAATCATCGACGACTTGCCGGGGCCCGCAGCGGACGGCCTGGAGCGCTGGCGGAAGCTGGCCAGGTTGCTGCTGACGGCCGACGGCAAGTCCGTGCGGAAGCGCGCCGACAGGAAGCTCGGCCTGGGCCCCAATGACCGCCGAAAACGCGAATGCGAGCAATTGTTCCAGGCGGTCGGCGCCAACCAGGGGCTCTCGGAAGCGCTCTGCGAACTTCGGCACCTGCCCTCGCCCGGCTTCACCGACGACCAGTGGCACGCGCTCGAAGCCATCATTCCGCTGCTGCCGCGCTCGGTGGCCGAGCTGCGCGAGGTCTTCGGCGAACGCGAACAGGTGGACTTCGCCGAGCTCACCATCTCCGCCAACCGCGCCCTCGAAATGGAGGGCCAGCCCACCGACCTCGCGCTCGCGCTCGGCTACCGCATCCGGCACATCCTGGTGGACGAATTCCAGGACACCTCGCACTCGCAGTGGGATCTGCTGCTGAAGCTCACCTCCGCGTGGTATCCCGGCGATGGCCGCACGCTTTTTCTGGTGGGCGACCCGATGCAGTCTATTTACCGCTTCCGCGAGGCCGACGTCGGGTTGTTCCTGAAGGCGCGCCGTGACGGGCTCGGCGATATCCTGCTGGAGCCGCTGCGGCTGTTGGTGAATTTTCGCTCGACGGCGGCCATTGTCGACTGGGTGAACCGCGCGTTCGCCGGCATTATGCCGCGTGAAGAGGACCCCGAAAAGGGCGCCGTCCCCTACAGCGAATCGACCGCCGGGCAGCCTGCCGATCTCACCGCCGCTGCTCCGGTTGTGCACGCGTTCCTCGGCGAACCAGGTGAAAGCGAAGCCGAGCGCGTTCTGGAGCTGATCCCCAGGCCCCCGCGCTCGGTCGCTATTCTGGTGCGCGCGCGGTCGCACCTCACCCGAATCATCGCCGCGTTGAAGCGCGAGCGCGTTCCGTTCCAGGCCATCGAGATCGACCAGCTTGCCGAGCGTCCGCTGGTGCAGGATCTGATGGCGCTGACCTTCACGCTGCTGCACCCCGCCGACCGCGTGTCCCGGCTTGCCGTGCTGCGCGCGCCGTGGTGCGGCCTCACCCTGGCCGACCTGCTGGCCCTCGATACGCCGCAAATGAGCGCCGATGGCGCGGCCCGGCTGGGGCGCATTCGCCCGATTCTCGACCGCGCCGCGGAGGAGCGCGGACGCCGCCGATTGCGCGAACTGGTGGAGAGCGCGTGGATCGCGCTGGCCGGTCCCTCGTGCGTGGAACACGACAGCGATCTGGACGATGCCGCGACGTACTTCGATCTGCTCGAGGAGCTGGACGAAGGAGGCGACCTCAGCTCGTTCGGCGAACTCCGCCAGCGCGTGGCCGATCTCTTCGCCAAGCCCGATACGCGCGCCACCGATGCCGTGCAGGTGATGACCATCCACAAGGCGAAGGGCCTGGAGTTCGACACGGTGATTCTTCCGGGGCTGGGCATGAAGCCGAGAGGGGACGATTCGCCGCTGCTGCTCTGGGAGGAACTGACCGATGGCGAGTTGCTGGTTGCGCCGCTCCCGCAAGCGGGCAGCGATGGCGACCCGATCTACAAATACCTGAGCAGTCTGGAACGCGAAAAAGCCAGGAACGAGACCGCGCGCCTGCTGTACGTCGCGGCCACGCGCGCGCGGCAGCAACTGCATCTGCTCGGGTACCTGCGGCAGGCGGACGCCACGCCGCTGGCGGATTCCTTTCTCCAGCTCCTCTGGAGCGTCGATGATGTGCGGCGCGAGTTCACCGGCGCCACAGCGAACGGCGCGCCCACGCCGCCGCTCCCGCACCAGCCCCGCACCATCCTGCGGCTGCCCCTGGATTTTCCCGCTCCCCAGCCGCCTGCCGAGGTCCAGTGGGCTCGCGCCGCTGCACCGCCCGAGGAAGCGGCCGCGATCACCTTCGAGTGGGTGGGCGACACGCTGCGGCACGCCGGAACCGTCCTGCATGGCTCGGTGCAGCAGATTGCCCGCGAGGGTCTGGAACACTGGCCGCCCGGCCGGATTCGCGCATCCGGCCCGCGCTTGCGCATGCTGCTGGCCAACGTTGGCGTGGCCCCGCAGGAACTCGACGCGGCGGTGGCGCGCGTGGCCGCGGCCCTGCTCAACACGGTGGAGGATCCGCGCGGCCGCTGGATTCTGGCGCCGCACGCGGAGCATCGCTCGGAGTACGCCATCACCGGCTGGCTGGACGGGCGCTTCGTCGCGGGCAAGATCGACCGCACCTTCGTGGATGGCGAGGGCGTCCGCTGGATCATCGACTACAAGACCAGCGCGCACGAGGGGGCCGGGCTGGCGACGTTTCTGGAAAACGAGAAGCTGCGCTATAAGGAGCAACTGGAACGCTACGCCCGCCTGCTGGCGCTGACCGAGACGAGGCCGATTCGGGTGGGCCTGTACTTCCCGCTGCTGCGCGGTTGGGTGGAGTGGGGGGTGCCTGGATATCCGTAATCCTGGAGTATAATTATCTTGTGAGAGTCAAGACATCGATCACTTTGCCGCGGGAATTGCTCCTCCGGCTCGACCGATTCGACAACAACCGTTCCGCGCTGTTGGAGCGCGCCGCTCTCGCTTATCTGGCTCATCTGGAAAGACAGGCGCGGGACGAAAGGGACATTCGGATCATCAACCGTAACGCCGCGCGCCTGAATCGTGAAGCGATGGACACGCTGGGATACCAGCAACTTCCGTGAAGCGGGGCGAGCTTTACCTGGTGCGCAAGCCGGGCTCCGCCGACCCCCGAAAGCAGCGTGTCTTTGTCATCGTCAGCCGGCAGGCGCTGGTCGACTCCCGATTTTCCACCCTGATCTGCGCGCCCGTGTACTCGCGCCATGACGGCTTATGCACGCAGGTGGCGGTTGGCGTGGCCGAGGGCCTGAAGAACGAGTCGAGTGTTCACTGCGACGAGCTGGTGAGCTTGCCGAAGGCCGCTCTGACCCACTGCATCGGCTCCCTCAGGGCTCCGGCGTTAAAGGAACTGAAGGAGGCGCTGGCCGTTTCGCTGGCGCTGGACGACGAGCCGCTCTTTTCCGTACCGGCCGCGGGCGGGCGCGAGAACTCGTGACTGCCGCGATCCGCTGCCGGAATGATGTCCGAAAATTGCTAGTCGGCAATCGCGGCCTGGCTTAGGATGGACAGATGGGCGCCCTCGCTGAGGCAGAGCACGGGTACGGCCGCGACCTGGAACCGAGTGTGTGCTGGCAGGCCGCGCGCAGCCGGGACGAGCGGTTTGACGGACGATTTTTCGCGGGCGCCGTAACCACGCGGGTCTATTGCCGCTCCATCTGCCCGGCGCCGTTCGCGAGGCCGAGCAATATCGTCTGGTTTGCCTCGGCCGCCGCCGCCGAGACGGCGGGATTCCGTCCTTGCCGGCGATGCCGGTCCTCGGCGTCCCCGGGCACGCCAGCGTGGGCCGGCACATCGGCGGTGGTTTCGCGGGCCATGCGATTGATTGCCGAGGGCGCTCTCGACAACGGCAACGTGGAGGACCTTGCCGACCGCGTGGGCCTTGGATCGCGCCACCTGCGCCGTCTGTTTGTGGAGCATCTGGGCGCTTCTCCCATTCGCATCGCGACCACGCGCCGGGCGCATTTTGCGCGCAAGCTCATCGAAGAGACCGACCTGCCCATTACCCGGCTGGCCGGCTACGCGGGATTCCGGAGCATCCGTCAGTTCAATCACGCGATGCTTACCACCACCGGCGAATCACCCAGCGAACTCCGCCAGGGCCGGAACGTTTCTCAGGCTTCCGCCGGGTACCCCGGCTTCCTCATCCGATTGGCCTACCGCCCGCCCTTTCACTGGTCCGCGCTGCTGTCCTTTTTGGCCTCGCGAGCCATCAGCGGAGTGGAAAGCGTCGAATCCGGCGCATACCGGCGAACCATCGAAATCGACGGTGCGACGGGAGCGATCGAGATTCGCCAGGACGCCGCGGAGCGGCAACTCCTGGTCAACATCGAATTGCCAGGTTATGAGTCCCTGATGAAGGTGGTGGAGCGGGTCCGGCGCATTTTCGATCTGACCGCCGATCCGTTTCAGATTGCCAGTCAGCTCTCACGCGACCGGACGTTGAAGCCATTGTTGGCGGCTAATCCGGGGCTTCGGGTTCCTGGCATCTGGGACGGCTTTGAGGCCGCGGTCAGGGCCATACTCGGCGAGCGCCTGACGGGCACGGCGCCCAAAGCCGCGCTGGCCAGGCTGGCGCGGATGTTTGGTCGGCCTGTGAAGACGTCCATGGGGGACCTGACGCACCTGTTCCCCGGCCCGGAAGATTTGGCAGAGGCGGACTTGGCGGCCGCGGGCATTCGTGACGAGCGCGCTTCGGCGATTCGCGCGCTGGCCGGGGCGGTGCTGAACGGAGACTTGACGTTTGCGGCGTCCATGAACCTGCAGGATGCCATCGCGCGCGCACGCGCGGTGCCGGGGATCAGCCGGCCCATGGCGGAGTACATCGCCATGCGGGCTTTTGCCGAGCCGGATGCGTTCCCGGTTGCGGCGGCCCGGTTCCCGCGCGGCACGGAGCACTGGCGTCCCTGGCGCGCGTACGCGGCCATGTATCTGTGCGGCGCGCCCATGTAGATTCGCCGCTACCAGCTCCGCGTGTAGCCGATGCTGGCTGTTGTGTACCACGGGACGGACGCGATCTTGTTGTACGACTCCTGAATCCAGATGGAATGATGGTCGTTGAAGTGCACGATGGCGCCGATGGACTCGCCGTCGTAGAAACGGTTCTGGACGAATGCGTTTCCGGTGAAGCTGGTGATGCCGCCCTGAATCCAGGTGTAGCCGGTAACCCGCTTCGTTCCCGGGATTGCGAAGTTCTTCATGAGCCCCAGCGCCTCGGTGTGCGACCCGAAATCGGTATGGAGAAAGCCGTGCGAGCCCGCGTTCTCGTATGTGTAGCCGAAGGTGATTTCGTCGCCGATCGGGTCCTTCTTCAGGAATTTGAAGGTGTGGCCGAGGCCGATGTTGTAGTTTGCCTTGGGCAACAGGCCGGGGCGGACCAGGTCCGAGCCGAACATCACGAACAGATCGTTGGAGGGGCCGTCATCCGAGGATTCGGCGGAAGCCGGCGGCGCGGCCTGGCCCAGGGCGATGGCGGCCGCCAGGAGCGAGAGCAAGAGCAGGCGGATGGGTGTTCGCACGTCATCCAACATAGATCCGTCGGCCAGGTTGCGCTGGCAAAAAGCGGACATCATGGCCCGCCCTCCCTCGCCATCCACCGGCCCCGGCCCGCCGTTCGCCGATGCGCACGCGCGCCGCACACCTTTCCACCGTTACCATGGAAATTCGCATGCAACCGCAAAACGGTTCCGCTATCGTGGTCCAGGGCCTGCGCAAGAGCTACGGCGCGCTGGAGGCCGTGCGCGGCATCGATTTCGAGGTCCGCACCGGCGAGGTCTTCGGTCTGCTTGGCCCCAACGGCGCGGGAAAAACCACCACCGTCGAGATCCTCGAAGGCCTGCGGCCGCGCACCTCGGGCCACGTCCGCGTGCTCGGTTACGATCCTGGCATCGAGGTGCGCTCGCTCAAGCAGCGCATCGGCGTCTGCCTGCAGGCCACCAATCTGCCCGCGAAAATCAAGGTGCATGAGGCGCTCGATCTGTTCGGCGCCTTCTACTCGCGGCGCGTCGATACGGCGCAACTCCTCAAGCGCCTGCAACTCGACGAGAAGAGCGACACCCAGTACGCGAAGCTCTCCGGCGGCCAGAAGCAGCGCGTGGCCCTGGCCCTGGCGCTGGTGAACGACCCGACACTGCTCTTCCTTGACGAGCCTACCACCGGCCTCGACCCGCAGGTCCGCCTGGAGATCCACAAGCTGATCGAAGAGCTGAAGGCGGCCAACCGCACCATCGTGCTCACCACCCACTACATCGAGGAAGCCGAACGCCTGTGCGATCGCGTGGCCATTGTGGACGAGGGCCGCATCATCGCCATGGGCACGCCGCGCGAAATTCAGGCGCGCACGCTGGGCCATTCGCAGATCGAGATTGAAACCGTGCAGCCGCTGCCCGCCGAGACGCCGCCGTTTCTGGCCGATCTGAAGCACCACATCGCGGAGGACCGCAAAAAGATGGGCGTGCAGTCGGCCCAGCCGGCACGCACCATTGTCGAACTGGTGAAGTGGGTGGATCAGAACGGCATCGAACTGGCCGACATCCACCTGAAGCGCCCCACGCTGGAAGACGTCTTCATCGAGCTGACCGGAAAGAGGCTGCGCGAATGAGACCCTACCTGGCCGAGATCGCCATCAACCTGAAGCTCACCGGGCGCGACAAGATGGTGTTGTTCTTCAACTACGCCTTCCCGCTGATCTTCTTCTTCATCTTCGCTTCGCTCTTTCATGCCGACCAGGGCGGCGTGGCCACGCAGGTGGTGACCATGTCCATCGTCATCGGCATTCTGGGCAACGGCCTGTTCGGGGCCGGAATCCGCGCGGTGGCCGACCGCGAGGCGAACATCCTGCGCCGCTTCAAGGTGGCGCCCATTTCGGCCGGACCCATTTTGGTTTCCTCGCTGGTCACGGGCCTGCTGAGCTATCTGCCATCGGCGCTGCTGCTGGTCTGTCTGGCGCATTTTTTCATGGGCATGAGCTGGCCCACGCATCCCTTCTCTCTGCTCACTTACGTATGCCTGGGCGTGCTGGCGTTTCGATCTGTGGGGATGATGATCGCCGCCGTGGTGAACTCCATGCAGGAGAGCCAGATTCTGAGCCAACTGCTGTACTTCCCCATGCTCTTCCTGAGCGGCGCAACCATTCCGGTAAGCGCTCTGCCGTTCTGGGTGCAGTTGGTGTCGCAGTTCATTCCGGCCACCTACGTGTACAACGGCACGCAGGCCATTCTTGGCTCCAATGAAACGCTGGCGCAGAACTGGACTGGCGCCCTGGCCCTGCTGGCCGCCGTGGTGGTGGCCACTTTCCTGGGCATGAAACTGTTCCGCTGGGACAAGGAGGACAAGATCAGCCTGAGCGGAAAGCTGTGGCTGGTGGCCGTTCTGGGGCCGTTCCTGCTGCTGGGCGCATGGCAGGCGCACACGCGGGAGAGCATCGCGAAATCGAAGATTCTGGCGCGCGATGTCGAGCGCAGCCGCACGCTGCTGATCCGCGACGCGCAGATCTTCGTGGGCAACGGCGAAGTGATTCCGGTGGGAAGCGTGCTGGTGCGCAACGGCAAAATCGCCGAAATCTATCGCGGTCCGGCGCCGGACGCCAAAGAACTTAAAGCCGAGGTGATTGAGGCCGCGGGCAAGACGCTGCTGCCCGGGCTCATCGACGTACACGTGCACCTGGGCGCCACGGGCGGAGCGTACCCGCGCGGTTACGACCCCAACAAGGCCATTCCACGCGAGCTCGCCGCTTACCTCTATAGCGGCGTGACCGCGGTGAAAAGCGTTGGCGATGCACTCGACATGAGCCTGAAAGCGCGGGCGCTGACGGCTTCCGGTGAGCGGCTGGGGGCGGAGTTGTTCGTGTGCGGGCCGATGTTCACCGCGCCCGGCGGCCACGGCACCGAGTACGTGAAGTTCCTGCCGGCGGGGATCCGCGACAAGGCGCTGGCGCAGATGGTGCGCCTGCCCAAATCGCCCGAGGAAGCGCGGCAGATGGTGGACGCGCTGAAGAAGGACGGCGTGGACGGGATCAAGGCGATCCTCGAAACCGGCAGCGCGGGCATGCTGTTTAACCGCATGGACACCACACTCTTCGATGCCGTGGCTGGGGAGGCGCACGCCGACCACTTGCCCATCGTGGTGCACACCGGCGATGTGCGCGACGTGGGCGACGCCGTGGCGGCGGGGGCCGACGGCATCGAGCATGGCTCGTTCCGCGAGCTGATACCGGACGACCTGTTCGCGCGCATGAAGGAGCAGGGGACCACGTACGATCCCACGCTGGCGGTGGTGGAGTCGATCAACGCCTTTGTGAGCGGAAGCACCGAAACGCTGGACCGCCCGCTGGTGCTGCAGGTGGGCCCGGCGAACCTGATTGACGCTACCCGGCGAATGATTCAGGAGCAGGCCGCCCAGCCGCACAAGGCCTTCGATTCCGCGAAGGCGCGAGAGAACCTGGTGAGTGCCTGGATGGAAGGAGTGACCCTGGTAACGGGCACCGATTCGGGCAATCCCGGACTGCTGCACGGGCCGGCGCTGCACCGCGAGCTGCAGTTGTGGGTGGACTCGGGGATTCCGCCGGCCGTGGCGTTGCAGGCGGCGACATACAACGCCGCCCGGCTTCTGCGCGCCACCGACAGAATCGGCGTGATTGCGAAAGGCCGGGACGCCACGCTGCTCATCGTGAACGGCGATCCTTTGAAGGACATCCGTCAGACGGAGAGCATTCAGCAGGTGATTTTCCGCGGGGAACGGGTGGACCGCTCGGACCTGTTCAACGACGAGTAGAAGCGGGCACGCGGCGCAAGCCGCGTTCGGTAGAGAATTTCCGCCCTCACCGGCAACTCAATTAGTGTGAGAGACGCAGCGGATTCGACTTGCCTTGCGTGCGGTTCGATATACCTCCGGCGCTCGCGGCCGAGAGGGCTCGTGGAGGAGATTCTGGAATCCACGATGTTTCGGGTGTACCGGTGCATGCGCTGCGGTAGGAGGTCGTTCCGCTTGCGCCACCGGACAAACGGCCACTATCCGCATGTCCCGGCGAATGTCCGCCCGGTGACTTGAGTTCCCGGTCCATGGAAAACCGAACCAGTCCGGCCACGTGGCGGATGTCCAGTTTCTTCATCAGGCTGGCGCGGTAAGTATCCACCGTCTTGGGACTGAGGTGCAGCCGGGAAGCGATGTCTTTCGCGCGCACGCCTTCCACCAGCAGCGAGAACACCTGATATTCCCGGCTGCTGAGCCGTTCCAGCGGGTCCGCCTCATCCTGGACCGGTTCCTGCCATGCAAAAACCTCGCTCAGAGAAAAGGCGGGGGAGAGATAGACTCCGCCGCCGGCCACCTGTTCGAAGGCCAGCAATACCTCTCTGGAGGTGTCGGATTCCAGCAGGACGCCCCGGCCGCCGGCGCGCAACACTTCCACCGCGATCTTGCGATCCCGCTGATCGGCCATCACCAGGACGCGCGTCCTCAGGCCCAGCAGGCGGATTTCGGCGAGCAGATCCAAAGCCGCAAGTTCCGGCAGTTTGAAATCCACTACGGCGATGTCCGGATCGGTCTCAATCAGCGCTTCGAGCGCCGACCTGCCGTCGGCGCATTGCGCGGCCACGTGGTAGATGCCGGACAGCTCGCAAATGGCCGCCAGCCCCTCCCGAAGAAGAATGAAATCGTCGGCGAGCGCCACGGTGACGTGCGTCTGTTTTCCAACCAGTTCTTCCGCCAACAGCATGGTTTCTGCCTTTCCGAGGGCTCAAGCCTCTCATGAAAAGAGTCCAGGCGGCGGCGAATTCGTCTGTGGATTGTTTGCGGGCCCGGTTGGCAGCTAGTAGCTTTTGATCGCCGTCGATTCGTCGTCGAAGACTTCGAACACCGTATACAGCTTGGTGATCTGCAGCAGATCCTTGACGCGCTTGCTTAACCCCAGCAACTTCAGCACTCCGCCGTGGTTTGTAACGGTGGTGAAGCCGGACACAAGCTCGCCGATCCCCGAGCTGTCGATGTAGGTGACATCGCTCAAATTGAGCAGAATCTTCTTGTCCCCTTTGGCGGCAAGGTCGCGAACGGTGTCGCGAAACGTGCTGGCGCCTTCACCGAGCGTGATCCGCCCCGTGGCATCGATAACGGTTACATCCCCAACCTGTCGTATGGATAACTTAACGCTCACGGAAACCCTCCTCGAAAACACTGTTTAACTGGTCTTGTCCAGATACTTCACCATCTTCACTTCGGTCCCACCCGGCTCCCGCCGAGTCACTTCCAGTTTGTCGACGAATGCCTGGATGAGCAGCAATCCACGGCCGGACTGCCGCAGCAGATTCTCCTCGGACAACGGGTCGGGCAGGGCGGAGTACTCGAATCCCTCGCCTTCGTCGCGGATGGCGACGGTGAGGTGATCGGCGGCCTTCAGAATGGTGAGATGCACCTTCTTGCGGGCGCTGTAGCGGTTCCCATGGACCACGGCGTTGACCATGGATTCGCGCACCGCCATGCCGATCTTGTGCAACTCGTCCTCGTCGAATCCAATTTCCTCGGCGACTTTCACCACCGACGTTTCGGCCTCGTCCACGCTGTCCAGGTTCGATTCCAGCAGCGTGTCCACAACGGGAACTTCGCCGCGATTGGTGTCTGTCATAGGGTCGATTACCAGTGTGCTGGCCGGAGAGGCCGGAATGTCCACGCTAAAACACCCCGGACCACAAAGTCAAGCATAGCAGAGGGTTTTGTACGGGAAGGGGTGTACATGCGGAGCTCAAACGCGGCTGGCGCCGCGTGTCCCATGGGATGAGGAGAGCGGGGGCCGGGCGAACCCGGCCCCCAAACGAGCGGATGGTTAGAACTTAAACTCCATCTTCAACTGAATGATGCGCGGCGACGCGTCGCCGCCCAGGAACGCACCGAGAATGCTGGTCGCAGGATTGACCGTCCTGAGGATCATTCCGAACTCGGAACTGGCCACATTGTTCACAGGCATGTCGAAGTTCGGGTGATTGAACAGGTTGAAGAACTGCAACCCCACGGCGAGTTTCGCGTTTTCGCGGATGGTGAAGTTCTTCATCACATCTAGGTCGGTATCGAAGTAACCAGGGCCGCGGAACTCGTTCCGGCCCTGATTCGAGAAGCCGGAGTACGCCAAAGCCGATGCCGACGGCGCGAACTGACTTGCGCCGAAGCAGCTTGTGGTCGTCGCGGACTGCCCGCAGGAGGTGGGACCCGAGCCGGTGATCCAGGCGTATACCGGACCGCCCAGCCCGAAGCCGCCCAGGGAGGTGCCCGTGTCCACCACGGTGAACGGAAGACCACTCCGGTAGTCGATGGTGCCGCCAATTACCCAACCGCCGAAGACGGCATTGGGCCCCCGGTTGAACAGGTGGCGGAAGACGTCTTCATACACATAGTTCCCCGTAAACTGGCTCCGCACATCGTAGTCGG
>CAYVPZ010000063.1:0-12389 GCA_964453955.1 uncultured Solibacteraceae bacterium
CTGGCGAAGCTGCGCCCGGACGGCACGCCGTGGAAGGAAGAAGAGGACGCCGACGCCTGCCTGGTGGGCCCGTGGAAATGCCCGTATCACAACAGCCGGGTGTGCCTGGAGATGATGGAGCGGCTGGGGTGAAGCGCGGGCGGAATGGGATAATGCGGGAAGGTTGCCGATAACCTTCGCACAGTTTCTTGCCGACGTCGCCGGGAAAGGGGAGGCGGTCAACACCGTGTTTGAAGAGCGGCTGTTCGATCTGGTGGGCATCCTGCACAAGATCACGGATGCGCTCGCCTCCGAGAACATCCCGCATGAACTGATCGGCGGCCTGGCGGTTCTGATCCACGTCGAAGAAGCGAATCCGGAACACTCGACGCTGACGCGCGACGTGGACCTTATGGTGCGGCGGGCTGACCTGGAACGAATCAAGGATGTCGCCGCCAGGAACGGCTTCCGCTTCCGCCATACGGCGGGGCTGGACATGCTGCTGTACGGCGAAACGGACAGTGCAAGGAACGCCGTTCATCTGATTTTCAGCGGGGAGAAGGTACGGTCGAACCAGGCGACTCCCAATCCGCCGATTCAGCCGGTGAAAAAAGCCATCCATGCGCGGGAAGTCTTCGTCATGCCCGTCGCGGACCTGGTGAGGATGAAGCTCAGTTCCTACCGGGACAAGGACAGGGTTCACATTCGCAGCATGGATGCCTCCGGTTTGATTACAGCGGACATTGAGAAGGCGCTGCCCACGGAGCTTCAATCCCGGCTGCAGCACGTTCGAGAGACGGAATGAAGGGGAGTTGTCTGCAGTCCACGACGCCATGCAATTATTGCGCGCTGCGGGAGTATCGCCGCGTCGCGGAACAGACGGACCGGGCGGTGGCGCTCAGGCCGAAACCGCTGGCGAGTTTTCCGCACGGCCAGGACGTGTTTATTCATCCGCCTGGGATACCGGACGATGAACTCGCGCCGTGGCGAGCCGGATGGCTGGGTTCGACGCCGGAGTTCTGCGAATGCTGAAGACCGGCGTTACTTTCTGGCGAAGTGAATCGGCTTGACGGGGACCGGAGCGTCCAGGATTTTCAACTCGGCCTGCCCGTCGCCAACCAGCTTCATCTCGAATTTCATGACGTCGTCGCCGTCCTTTTCTTCGAAAGTGAGCGTCTCGGCCTGCAGTTTTGCGTTGAGGATGGGCGAAGGCGGTTCGTCCGAGGGTTCGGCGGATTCCGGCTCCTTCAGCTCTCCGTTCTCGTCCACGCTGATGTTGCAGGCTTCGGCTTCGCCGGAGATCTGCTCCCCGGACTTCAGCCGGATGGTGCAAATCACCTTGCCCTTGAACTTCGCCTCCCACGTGCCGGCGAATTTCTTTTGCGCTTCGGCTTCCTGCGCCGCGAGGGGCAGACAGGCAGCGAGCAGCAGTGCAACCACGATTCTCCGCATGACGCGACGGAAGCAAACTGGTGACCGTTTGCAGAATCGAGCAATCGCAGCGGCAGGGCGAGCGGGAACCGTGCGGCGCCCGTCACACATGTGAGTAACGTTCACCCGCGGGCGAAGTCGATGAAGCCGCGCTGCGGATCCGTCGCGAGCAGGGTGACGCGAAGCTGGTCGCCCACATCGAGGCCGTGCTCGCCGCGCATCAGGCGGCCTTCCACCGGAGGGGTGAACACGCGCACGAAGACGCCCTTAGGCGTCACCCCGGTCACCACCGCGGCGAAGCTCTGGCCGATGCGGTCGTGCAGCGCCACGGCGGCCACCCGCTTTTGCATGGTCCGCTCCACCTTGCGCGCGGCGTCCTCCTTCAACGTGCAGTTGGCGGCGATGGAATCGAGCTCACTGTCCGCATAGGGCGTGGGCTGCTTCGCCAGAACGGCCTTGATGAGGCGCTGGGCCACCAGATCGGCAAAGCGGCGGTTGGGCGCGGTGGAATGCGTGTAGTCGGGCGCGGCGAGCCCGAAATGTCCCAGCGCGGATTCGCCCGGCCGCAACACCACGTATTCGCCGGGTCCCATGAGCTTGATCACGGCGAGGGAGAGGTCCTCGTAATGGACGGGGTCGGCGGTCTTCTGCTTCGCGAGGAATGCCGCCAGGGCACCGGACTCGGGCTCGTCGGGCAGCTTCGTGCCATGCTGCGCCGCCAGATCGACAATGCGCGGCCACCGCTCCGGCACCTTCACCACGCGGCGGATGGAGGCGACGCCGGCATCGGTGAGCGTGCGCGCCATCACCTCATTGGCCCCCACCATGAAATCCTCGATCAGGGAGGCGGCGCGGGTCTTGCAGTGGGCGGCGATTCCCGTCACCACGCCGTTGCTGATCACCGGCTGCGCTTCGGTGCGGTCGAAATCGAGGGCGCCCAGCTCGTGGCGTTTCTCGCGCAATGCCGCCGCCGCGGCGTCCTGGAGCCGGAGTTGCGCCTGCAAATCCGCGGACGCGGCCACCTTCGCGGGGGCGGCGGCGGTCCCCTCCAGCCACAACCCGACGCTCTCGTACACCAACTGCGCTTTGTTGCGGACCACCGCGCGATGTATTGCCGAAGATGCGATGGAGCCGTCGGCGGCCACGGTGAAATCCACCACCACGGCAAGGCGGTCGACGTTTTCGTTGAGCGAGGTCAGGTCCGTGGACAGCTCTTCCGGCAACATGGGGAAGATGCGCACGCCGGTGTAGACGGTGGTGGTCTGGTCGGAGGCATGCTGGTCGATGGGCGTCTTCGCGGCCACATCGGAATCGACGTCGGCGACGCCGACCAGCACGCGAATTCCGCCGGCCACGCGCTCGGCGTACTCGATCTGGTCGAGGTCGCGCGAGGTGTCGTTGTCGATGGAGGACCACAACAGCGCGCGCAGATCCTCGACGGCGCCGCCGGCCAGGGGCGCGGGACGGGCGCGCAGGGCGGTGAGTTGTTCCTCGGTTCCAGGCGGGAAATCCGGATGGAAGCCTTCGTGCAGCATCTCCGCGAGAGCGCTGGCGGCAAGATCGAATCCGACAGGGGACATTGTTCTTACAGTATCAGCATGCAGTCGCCGTACGAATAAAACCGGTAGCCGGCCGCGACCGCGTGCTGGTATGCCGCCAACACCACCTCCCGGCCCGCGAATGCGCACACCAGCATTAACAGGCTCGATTGCGGCAGATGGAAATTGGTGAGCAGGGCATCGGTGGCCTCAAAGGCGAAGCCGGGGTAGATGAATATGTCGGTTTCATCGCGCCGGCCGCGCCACGCGCTTTCGAGCGAGCGCACGCTGGTGGTGCCCACGCACACGCGCCGCCGGGCCGAGCGCATGGCCGCCATGTCGCCGGCCGCGATGGTGAAGGCTTCGGTGTGCAGTTTCGCCTCTTCGACGGTATCGGTGTGCAGCGGCTGAAAGGTTCCCAGGCCGACGTGCAGCGTGACATACGCGATCTCCGCTCCCGCCGCGCGGCACGCGTCGAGAATCTCAGGCGTGAAATGCAAGCCGGCGGTGGGCGCGGCGACGGAACCGAGATGGCGCGCGAAGACGGTCTGATAGCGCTCGCGGTCCTCGGGCCGGTCGGGGCGTTTGATGTAGGGGGGCAGGGGCACGTGGCCCACCGCGTTGAGCGCCTGGTGAATGTCGCCATTGTGGAGGAAGCGCACGGTGCGCTCGCCGAACTCGCCGCGCGCGGCAATCTCCGCTTCGAGATCGCCGAAGCGGAGGCGCTCGCCGGTGCGCATTTTGCGGCCGGGGCGCACCAGCGCGGTCCACGTTTTCGCGTCGGCGGAGACCGGGCGCAGCAGGAACACTTCCACTTCGCCGCTGAGGTTTTCCCGGCGCTTCGGGTTGTTTTTTCCGACCGGCAGCGAGTGCACGCCCGCGCGATGGCCCAGCAGGCGCGCCGGGAAAACGCGGGAATCGTTCAGCACCAGGCAATCGCCGTGTCCGACGTATTGCGGGAACTCGCGAAACGCGTGGTCTTCCCAGCGGCGCTGGCGGCGATGGAGCACCAGCATGCGCGACGCCGCGCGATCGGCCAGGGGCTCCTGCGCGATGGACGACTCGGGCAAATGGTAATCGAACTCGGAGACGTGCACTCGATCCTTACAATAACAATGTGAGGATTCTGGGCATCGAGTCGTCCTGCGACGAGACCGCGGCCGCGGTGGTGGAAGACGGCGCGCGCGCGCTCTCGTCGGTGGTGGCTTCTCAGATCGACACGCATGGCAGGTACGGCGGCGTGGTGCCGGAGCTGGCCTCGCGCGAACATCTGCGCGCCATCGTGCCGGTGGTGCGCGAGGCGCTGGAGGGGGCCGGGACGAAGCTGGAAGACCTCGCGGCGATCGCCGTCACCCAGGGGCCGGGTCTGGTGGGCTCGCTGCTGGTGGGCATGACCTACGCGAAAGCGTTGTCGTTCGCCAGCGCCGTGCCTATTATCGCGGTGAACCATATTGAGGGGCACATCCACGCGGTGATTCTGGATCAGGGCGCGAGCGTGCTGTATCCGGCGCTGGCGCTGGTGGTGAGCGGAGGGCACACGCACCTGTTCGAAGTGCGCGCGGGCTTTGAGTACCGGCTGCTGGGCAAAACGCGCGACGACGCCGCGGGCGAGGCCTACGACAAAGTGGCCAAGCTGCTGGGCTTCGGTTATCCCGGCGGACCGATTATCGACAAGCTGGCGCGGTTCGGCAACCCCGAGGCGGTGCGGTTCACGTCGCCGAAGATGAAGGGGAACGCGCTCGATTTCAGCTTCAGCGGCCTGAAGACGGCGGTGCTGCGCTGGGTGGAACAGCACGACATGGCCGCGGAGATTGCCGCGCGGCGAACGCTGCTGGGCGCCGGTATCGATGAACTGCGTGCGGCCACACCCCAGCGCACGCTGGATCTGCTGGCATCGTTCCAGCATGCGGTGGTGCGGGAGCTGCTGCGCCACGCCGCCGTTTCCGCGGAGCAGATTGGCGCGCAAAGCCTGATTGTCTCCGGGGGCGTGGCCTGCAATTCCGGCCTGCGGGAAGCCGCGCGCGATGCCTCGCTTCCTTACCCGGTGTTCTTTCCGGCGGCAGGGCTCTCCACGGATAACGCAGCCATGATTGCCGCCGCGGCATTTCCGAAACTGGAGCGGCGCGAGTTCGCCGATTTCACGTTGAAGGCCAGCGCGAATCTCACGCTGGCGTGAAGGTTTGTCGGGGGAACGCGGCTGGCGCCGCGCGTCCGCCGCGCGCGATGGTCTACCATCGAACTAATGGCTGCACATCCCGGCGCGGCGGAACCTCCCCGGCCGCCTATCCCTGGCGTTCAGAATCTGATTGCGATCGGCTCCGGCAAAGGCGGCGTGGGCAAGACCACGGTGGCGGTGAATCTGGCCATCGGGCTCACCCAGCTTGGCCGCCGCGTCGGTCTGCTGGACGCCGATGTTTATGGGCCCAACGTGCCGCTGATGATGGGTCTGCGAGCCACCCCGCACGCTCTCGGCGAACGGATTCAGCCGCTCGAAAAATACGGCATCCGGGTGATGTCCATGGGCTTCCTGAATCCCGGCGACAAGCCGCTCATCTGGCGCGGCCCCATGCTGCACAGCGTGATCCAGCAGTTCCTGCGCAACGTGGACTGGGGCGAGCTGGACTATCTGGTCATCGATCTTCCGCCCGGCACCGGCGACGTGCAGCTCTCGCTGATCCAGACCGCGCCGCTCACGGGCGCCGTGGTGGTGACCACGCCTTCGGAGGTTTCGCTCGAGGACGCGCGCAAGGCCGTGCGCATGTTCGAGCAGGTGCGGGTGCCAGTCCTGGGCATCGTGGAGAACATGAGCTACCTGAAGTGCCCGCATTGCGGCGAGCAGATCGACGTGTTCAGCAACGGCGGGGGCCGGCGCACGGCGAAGGAGATGGACATCTTCTTTCTGGGCGGCCTGCCGCTGGACCCGGAAGTGCGCATTGGCGGCGACAGCGGCAATCCGGTGGCGCTGGCCGGCGAGAACAATCCGCACGCCCGCGATTTTCTGGCGCTGGCACGGGAAATGGAGAAGCGCGTCGAGGCGGTGAAGGGCGAGCGCAAGCCCACCATTGAAGTGGCCGACTGAACCTTGTGGCAGCGCACGGCGCTGCCACACAGCGGGCTACAGCCAGTACTCCCAGTGCCCCGCCAGAATCACCCAGGCGCACAGAACGGCGTTGGTGACGGCGTGGGCCAGAATGCAGTCGGCCAGGCTCTTCGTGCGCAGGGCCCACCAGTTGTAGAGAATGCCGGCCAGCAGGCCGACGTCCCAGTAGGGCCCGTGCTCGGACGCGAACAGCAGGGCGGTGACCCAGAACGACAGCGGCGCGTAGGTGCCCACGGGAACCTTGCGGAAATCCGCGGCGATCAGCCAGCGCATCAGCCAGCCGCGCCAGAACAGTTCCTCCACAATGGGCACGATGACCACGGCGCGCAGAACGCGAAACGTCAGCACGAACGGATCGCCACGCAGGCTCGGGGGCAGCGCGCTCTTTGTTGTGCCGGTGAGCGCGTTCTGAAAGAGCCAGTGCTGGCGGTAGTGAGGAAACAACAGATCCGGCGCCACCCAGACGACAAACACGGCCACGCCCAGCGCCACACTGGGCAGAAGATAGCGGGGCCTCCATTCGATCACCGGCCGCGAATACAGAATCAGCACGGCGGCGAGAGCCAGCACGCGCAGCGGAAAGTCGACGCGAGGCGGCAACAGAGTCAGATTCTGCAGCGCCAGAAAACCGACCAGCAGGGCGAACGGAACCACGTACCGCGCGGCGGTTTCGCGATTCGGCTCAGGGTCCGATGCGCCTTGGGCCGGTTGTGTCAATCAGCCGATTTTCCCCATCAAATCGCGAATCCTGAGAGCGTCGGCGCGCGACGGTTTCAGCGAGAGCGCCGTGGAAAGTTCTTTTTTCGCGCCCGGCTTGTCGCCTTTTTGATAGAGCGCCAGCGCGAGGTGGTAGCGGTACACCGGGTTGTTGGGCTGCTTGCTCACCAGCTCGCGCGTCATCCGCAGGGCCTCGTCGGTGAGGTTCTTGCGGACGTAGATGAGAGCCAGCGTATCCTGCACGTCGATGTTATCGGGCAGCTTCTGTTTGGCCCGCTGGGCCAGCGACAGAGCGCGATCCAGATCCACCTGCTCCTCCGCTTTGAGATAGGCGAGATTGTTCATGGCCGGCCCGTTTTCAGGGTCGAGCTTGAGAGCGGCCTCGTAGCTGGCGCGCGCCTGATCCATTCGTCCGGACTGGTCGTAGATGATGGCCATCTCCACGATGGGCCGCGCATCATTGGGCATGAGCCGGCTCGCCTCGGCGTAGCTGGCGAGGGCGGCATCGAGGTCGTTCCTGCGTCTCTGAGCGCCTCCAATGCGCGAATACACTTCCGCTTTTCCGCCAACGGGCATGTTCGGGTTGCTGGCGAGCACCTCGCGAAAAGAGGCAATCGCTTCATCGTATCGGCCGGCGGCAACCTGGACGTTGGCCAGCGCAAAGCGCAGATTCTGGCTGTCCGGGTGAGCGCTGATCTGCCGGCTCAGAAGCTGGATGGCGTCGGCGTCCTTGTTTTGCAGCACCTTCAGACCCACCAGATCGATGAACGCGCGGGGGTCGTTGTACTGCAGTTTCTCCAGGATTGCCTCGGCTTCCGGGTACTTCTTTTCCGCGATATAGACCTTGGCGAGCTGCAACTGCGCTTCCCCTATATTGGGGTTAATCGACAGCATCTGGCCCAGCTCGGCCGCGGCCTTTTCGTATTCGCCCATGCTGGCCAGCGCGGAGGCGCGCAGCAGGCGCGCGCGGACGTTGCCCGGCTGGTTTCTCAAAACGTCGTCGGCAATCTGGGTCACGCGCGCGTATTCGTGACGATCCATTTCCACCTCGGCCAGCAGCAGGCGAGCGGGCGGGAACCGGAACCGGCCGTCCGCGAACGCCTGTTCCAACTGGATGCGCGCCTGGTCGAGGTCCTTGGTCCTTTTGGTCTGGTCGGAGTCGCCGGCGTCCAGTTTCGATTTGGCCACCCAGGCGCGCGCCAGATGATAACGCAGCATGGGCGTGGCGGGAACACTCGGATACTTGCCAATCAGCGGCCCCAAATCGTCAATGGCTTTCTGCAACTGCTCGGGCTTCGCGGACTGGATGCCAATGATGGCGCGCAAGGCCACGGCTTCGGGATCGTCCGGATAGGCCTTCACCACCTCCCCGGCAAGGCGCGACGCCTCGGCGGTCTGGCCCTTCCCCACCAGCGCCTCGACGCGGCGTTTCTGGTAGGCGGCCTTGTTTTTTGCATCGGCGGCCTCGCCCTTGCTGAAAGCCGCCAGCGCCGCGTCGATGTCGCCGCTGGCCATGTAGAAGTTGCCCGCGAGCATCCAGGCATCCGGATAGGAGTGCGTGTCGGAGGTCATACGCTCGAGCGTGGCCTCCACCTTGTCGCGGTGTCCGGTGAACTCATAGAACCGGGCCAACTCGATCACATACTGGCCGATGGTGGGGTTGTTGGCGATCTTCTGCTGGAGCATGGCCTCGGCGTCGTCGATGCGCTTGTGGACGAGATAATAGCGGACCAGAAAGTCGTACATCTCGCTATATTGCTTGTCGTGCGCGATCATGTCCCTGGCCAGCGCCTCCGCCTCCGTCGAGCGGTCGCTGTTGCCGTAGATCTGACAAAGCGCCAGCACCACGGCGGGCTGCCAGGGCCGCGCCCGGTTGGCCGCTTCGAAATCCCTGGTGGCGTCCGGCATCTTATTCTCGACCAGCGCGGCATAGCCGGCGATGCGCAACCCGTCGAAGGAATTCGGATCCCGTTGCAGCAGGCTCCTGGCCAGACTTTTGGTCTCGGCCAGGCTCTCTTTGGGATGCGTGCTGTTAAACAAATAACTGGCCAGATACAAATCGGCCAGCTTGGCCGCGGCATCGGTGTTGCCGGGATTGAGCTCAACGGCCCTCTGGTAAGACGAAAGAGCCTCCCCCCAAAGGGCGAGCCTGGCGTCGGCCAGACCAAGTCGGTACCACGCTTCGGCCGATTTCCGGTCCTTTTGCAGCGCGCGGCGGTACATGATGGACGCTTCTTTGTACTTGCCCCGGTCGAAGTATTTGTTGCCCGTCGCGACCAGCGATTTGGGGTCGCGGCTGCAACTGGCCAGCAACAGGAGCAGCGGCAGCAGGAGGAGCGGAAGTTTCCTGACTTTCATACGGTTCCAGAACACACTTCAGCACAGCGACGTGCTGCACACAAGCGCGCCCACGAACAATCTTAACCGAGCCGCGGCCTTTCTGTCGCTCGCGTTCGTGCGGATCCCGAGGGAACGCGGCTGGCGCCGCGTGTCCGGTTACGGCTGGAGCGCCGCCGAGAGCCGGCCGGTCTGCCGCAGCAGGGCGAGCCGCGCCCGCTCCACCGCGTACTCGCTCTGATACAGCGCGATCCATTTCTCCTGCTCGAGGAAACGGGCCTCGTCCACCTGCCGCGGGCTGGCGCGGCCTTCGTCCAGTTGGGCCAGCAGAATGGAGAGCTGCTCGCGCGCCACATCCAGATCGAGGCGGGCCACCGTTCGCCCTTCCTCGGTCTGCTTCAACTCTCCATAACTTTTGCGGGTATCCGCGGCGATGCGGCTGCGGGCGCCGTTCATCTGGATACGCGCCCGGGCCATGTCGTCTTCCGCCTGCGCCCTGGCCCCGCCGGCGGCGGAACCGATGGACAGGGGTATTTTGAACGAAAGCCCGAGTTCCGCGTTATTCCGCTCGAATTTCGTGAAGTATCCGGTGTAATTATATTTCGCGAACAGCGCATACTGGGCCACCAGATCCACCTGCGGCAGGCGCTGCGCCTTTTGCTCCCGCACCGCGAAGTTCGCCGCCTGCAGCTCGGACTGGAGCAGGCGCAACTCGCGGCTGTTTTCGAGGGCGCTCTCCACCGCCGCCGCCTCGTTTTCCGGAAGGCTCTGTTTGAGCGCGGCCGGCTGCTCCTCGTCGCCCGGAGAGAGCGGAGCCGCGGCCACGCGATCGGTGTCCGGGAAACCCAGAACGGTGGCCAGCGCCGCTTCGGTGTAATCCCGATCGGCCTCCGCGCCGTGAGCCCGCTGGCGGGCGCGCGCCAGGTTCAGTTCCGCGCGCTTGCCCTCGATGGGCAGTTCGTACCCCTGGCCGACCCGCGCCTCCACCGCCCGGGCCGCGCCGCTCATGGCCTCCACTTCCCGGCCCGCGAACTCCGCGGTGCGCGCCGCCTGCGCGGCGTCCACATAGAGAGAGGCGACGCGGAACAGCACGTCGTCGGTTTTCGACTGGCTGTCGATGCCGGCGCCGCGCGCGTTCTCGCGCACCCGCGCCACCTCCCAGCTCTGCGGGCGGTTGAACAGCGACATCACAGTCTGCGCTTCGACAATGGAGGGCGGCTGGCCGTTGATGGCGGTGGGGTACCCCCACGTTTTGGCCGCGCCGCTGCCTGCGTACAATTTGGGCGTGAACGGGTCGCGTGCAATCCGGATGGCCGCTTGCGCCTTTTGCTCGTCGAGCCGCGCCACCAGCACGTCGGGGCTCTGCTTCTGCGCCAGTTCCAGCGCCTGCCGCAGCGTGAGCGTACGCACTTCGGCAAAGGCCGAAAGGACGGTGAACAGGAGAAGGATAGTTCGGTGTAACACGCTATCAGGATAACTGCCGCGGCAGCGGGCCGCGCGCCGTGAGCTCGTATGGATGTAAGCTCACGATGCGCCGGAACCGGCCTGATCGACTACGGGGCGATCATAGCTTTCGCGGCTGGTCACGCCGATGACGCAGTGGAGGGGCGACTCTCACGAGCGAGGTTACGATGGCCGATTGAAAATCGGCCCGCAGGATGAAACCCTGCCCCACACGCGTTGATATCCTTTTGAGGGTGGGTTCTCCCGACAACATCGGTCGCCGCGTCGCCGCCGCCAGCATGCTGGTGAGCGCTTTGCTCGCCGGCCTCAAGATCACCGTGGGAATTCACGCGAACTCGACGGCTTTGGTGTCCGACGGCTTTGAATCGGCCGCCGACGTGTTCACCTCCGGTCTGGTGTTTCTGGGACTGCTGGTGGCGTCCAAGCCGCCCGACCGCGAGCACCCCTATGGGCACGGCCGCTTCGAGATTCTCACCGCGCTGGCCGTGGGGGCCATTCTGACCGCATCGGGCGTGGTGATCGCCTGGCATGCTCTCGAGCGGGTGGGTACGCCGCGGACGGCGCCCGCGCTGCTGGCGGTATGGCCCCTGCTGATTTCGATTGGGGTGAAGGGCGCCATGGGGCTGGTGAAGCGGCATTACGGCCGCCGCATCCGCAGCGCCGCGCTGGTGGCCGACGCCTCCAACGACGCCATGGACGCGCTGTCGGCCGGCACCGCAATGGCGGCCATCGGCATCGCCTTGTGGAACCCGGCGCGTCTGGCCGCCGCCGACGATTTTGGCGGCTGCGCGGTAGGCCTCATCGTGCTGGTGCTGGGCATTCGCGTCATGCGCGACACCGTGTATCAACTGATGGACACCATGCCCGACGAGGACCTGATGGCGCAGGTACGCAACGTGGCCCTGACCGTCCCCGGCGCCCTGGGCATCGAAAAATGCTACGCGCGCAAGACCGGGCTGCAGTACCACGTGGATCTCCACCTGGAGGTGGACCCGGGCATGACCGTGCTGGAGTCCCACGACATCGCCACCGCAGTGCGCGAGCAGGTTCGCGAACGCCTGGACTGGGTGGCCGACGTGCTGGTGCACGTGGAGCCGCACGGACTCGACGCCATCGACGAAAGCCGCCCGCGCCCGGGTCCGGGGCGGCGGAGGTGGCGCTGATGGAGAACGCCGAGATCGCCCGCCTGTTTTCGGAGACCGCCGACTTGATGGAGATCGCGGCGGAAGACGGTTTCCGCATTCGCAGCTATCGCAACGCGGCCGCGGTGATTCTGGGCTATCCGGAGCGCGTGGCGGACATCGTGGCCGATCCGGAGCGCCGCGTCACCGACATTCCCGGCGTCGGCAAAGGGCTGGCCGCGGTGCTGCAGGAAGTGGTGGAGCGCGGCTCGTTCGAGCGGCGCGACCTGCTGCTGGCGAAATATCCGCCCACCGCTCTGGAGCTGCTGAAAATCCAGGGTCTCGGCCCCAAGAGCATCGCTCTGCTGTTCGAACATTACCGCGTGAGCACGGTGGACGATCTGGAACGCATCTGCAGCGAACACAAGCTGCGCGAGCTGCCGCGGATGGGCGCGAAACTGGAGGAGAAGGTGCTGCGCTCCATCGCGCAATACCGCCAGAGCGCCGGCCGTTTCCTGCTCAACTTCGGCCACCAGGTGGTGAGCGAGCTGACGCCGTGGCTGGCGGAGACGCCGGGCGTCGAGAAGATCACCGCAGCGGGAAGCCTGCGCCGGGGCCGCGAGACCATTGGCGATATCGACCTGCTGGCCACCGGCCCCGGGGCGGCAGGGGCGCTGGACCGCTTCGTGCAACATCCGCGCG
>CAYVPZ010000064.1:0-12258 GCA_964453955.1 uncultured Solibacteraceae bacterium
GGTGCTGGCCACGTGGGCGCCGGCGCGCCGGGCATCGCTCATCGATCCGATGCGGGCGCTGCGGGACGAGTAATTGGATCTGCCGCAAAAACGCGGCTGCCGCCGCGTGTCCGTCACGTCGTAGACCCACTAGTAGCCTCTTCGAGCGCGGCCAGCCGGGCGCGCAGGTGCTTCGTCTCATCCCCGGCCAGCCGTTCGGCGCAGCCGGCCACCACCCGCCGGCCGAGGTCCACCAGTGCCCGCCGGTAGTCCGGGTCCGGCGTGGTGATGGCGATGTCGGCCAGCGCGCGCAGCAGGCGCAGGCTGACCGCCACGTCGGTCCGCGAGTACATGCGGATCTGCTCGAACGCCGAGTGCAGCAGTCCCTCGAAATCGACCCACGGGATGCCCACCCGAACCACGCCCGGCGGGTCGTAAAGCAGGGACTCCGGCAACTCGCGCGACGCAAACAGGATCAGGATGCGGCTCAACTGATCCACCGAACTGATGGCCGTGGTGGGATCGTTCACCGCCGGCGAAATGGCCTTCAGCGCGATATCGACAATCTGCAGGACGCCGAACTCCACGTCCTGCTGCAGGGTTCGGGAAGGGCCCAGGTCGAAGGCGCCGCGCAGCTCGTGGATGGCCTCACCCGCCAGGCGCCCGCTTTTCGACAGCGCCACCAGCGGGGTCCCCGCGGGAACGAACTGACCCACGCGGCGGCGAACGCGAATGCGCACATGATGGGTCTTCGCCAGAGCCACCAGCCGTGCCGTGTCGACGAAACGGATGTAGCCGGACGCTTCGCTCAGCACCGCCGTTCCCGCGGCGCCTTCCACGTTCGTACCGGCATGGGCCACCCGCGCCGGCTGGCGCGGCCACGGCATGGTGTCGTCGATCACCGCTTCGGTTTCCGTGGCGATGCGGTCCACAATGTAGTTCACGCTGATGGCCTGCGAGATGTGGTGAATGAAGAACAGCAGCCAGCCCACGCAGGCAATGGCCAGCAGGATGGCGCCCAGCACCGTGGCCACCGGCGCCACCGGATGCGGCAGGCTGCGCGCCGCGGGCAGGGCCGCCGTGCAGTAAAGGAAGGTGCCCAGGAAAATGCCCAGGGTCCACTGCGTCACCCGGTCCCGCGAAAAGCTGATAATGATGCGCGGGGAGAACTGCATGGACGCCAGCGTGAGCGTCATCAGCAGGATGGCGAACACGATGGACACCACGGTCATGATGGACCCGGCGATGCCGGCGAGGATGATCTGCGCCACCTGCGGATCGGCATGCGAGGGGAACAGAATCTTCGGAACCCACTCGCTGATGGAGGGCTCCATCTCCTCCAGCCATGAGAGCAGCGCGCCCGCGCAGCCCAGCGTCAGGGCGATGCCCATGGGGCGGACCAGAAACCCGCCGCGCAGGTTGTACATCACCTGGCGGACCAGCAATGGCACACGCCTGTTCATGACGACACTCGTTGGTGAAAGTGGGGCAGGATTGCATCCTGCGGCGGGTTTCCAACCCGCCCCGAAGGCCGATTGAAAATCGGCCGCAGGATGAAAACCTGCCCCACTTCCCGAACTGACCCACCACGCGGCGGCAGCGCTCCCTCCTGGTTGCCGCCAAAACGCGGCTGTCGCCGCATGTCCATGTCCGCCATCTTCAGAGCTCCGGCAGGGTGAAGCGGAAGGTGCTGCCCCGGCCCGGCTCGGACTCCACCCGGATCCGCCCGCCGTGCGCCTCCACAATTCGCTTGCACAGCGCCAGCCCCAGGCCGGTGCCCGGATATTCGTGGCCGTGCAGCCGCTTGAACGGCTCGAAAATGCGCTGGTGATGGGCGGGGTCGATGCCGATTCCGTTGTCGGCCACCGCGAATTCCCACTCGCCGTCTTTGTGGTACGCGCTCACGCGCACCCGCGGCGGGTCGTCTTTTCGCCGGTATTTCACCGCGTTGTCCAGCAGGTACTGGAACAATTGCGCGATCTGCGCCAGGTTGCCGCGCACCACCGGCAGCGGGTCGCAGGCGATGGTCCCGCCGCTTTCCTCCAGCGCCGGTTTCAGCGCCGCGATGGCGAAGTGGGCCATGCCGAAGGTGTCCACCTGCTCGTCGCAGCTCTGCTCGCCGGCGTCCAGACGGGACCACTTCACCAGGTCGTCAATCAGATTGCGCATGCGCCGGACGGCTTCCTGCAGGAAGCGGAAGCGTTCGGCGTTGGCCTCATCCAGCGGCCCCGGCCAGTTGCGCTGCAACAACTGCGCGTAGGCGTGCACGGTGCGCAGGGGCTCCTGCAGGTCGTGTCCGGCCTGCCAGACGAACTGCTGCAATTCCTCTTCGCGGGCGCGCAGAGCCTGCTGTGCTTCGGCGAGCTTTTGTTCGAGACGCTCTTCCTCCGGCATGGCCATTCCGTGTATGTTGCCGAGGATATCACGCGGCCGTGCGCCGGGACCCTCGGCCGGAATTATTCGATATAGAATGCAGACATCCGGAAACGATTATGAAACGCTTCCTCCTTATACTGCTGCTGTGGCCGGGTTTGCGGGCGCAGCAGGTTTCGGACGTTCTCAAACTGGTCCGGGACGCGTACGCCAATCTGAAAACCGTGCATATCGTGGCGACACGAACCGACGTGGTGATGATGCCCGGCAACACCACCTGGGCGCCCGGAGGCGCCGCCAGCCAGGGCATGGCCGAGTTCGAACTGGCCGAATCCCCCAGTGGCAAATATCTGGCCCGCATGAAGCGCACCGACGGCGAGTCCCTCGCCGTCAGCGATGGGTCCACCACGTGGAAGGCGCTGCCGAAACAGAAACGCTGGGCAAAGATCGAGGCGAGCGGCGCAGCGGGCGACGAAGATGCCGGCGCGGAAACCGAAGAGTCCGCCGAGCGGCCGCAGGACCTGCACGCGGAACTGGAGAACATGCTGATTCGCCGCTACGTGGCGATGATGACACGCGCGCAGGGCGCCGAACTCGGCAAGGAAGAGAACGTCAAGGTGGCCGGCGCGAAGATTCGCTGCCGGATTGTCCGTCTGGTCATCGGCCCCGTGTTGAACGAATTGTGGGTCGACGAAAAACGCGGATTCGTCCTCCAGGCCCGCGAGACTTCACGGCAGCAGTTGGGCAACGGCATCGGGCAGGTGCAGATCACCGCGAGAGTGAAAGAGCTGGATGTCGACGCCGAGGTTGACAACCACCTCTTCTCCTTCGAACCGGAACGCTCGTGGACCGAGGTGGACACGCTGGCGCTTCCCGGCGAGGAGCAAACAGTGCTGATCGGCAAAAAGGCCGCGGACTTTTCCCTGAAGTCGCTGGATGGCGCGCCGGTGGAGCTGGCCGCGCTGCGCGGCAAGGTTGTCGTGCTCGATTTCTGGGCCACCTGGTGCCCGCCCTGCCGCCACGAACTGCCCGTTGTCGACAAGCTGCGGGAAGAGTTCGGCGAAGACGTGCGCTTCCTCGGCATCAACGGGGAGGACAACGGCACGGTGAAGGGTTTCCTGCGGAAGAACGGCTATGGTCTCACCATGCTGATGGACCCGAAGCGCGTGGTCAACCGCGCGTATGGCGTCTACGCCATCCCCACCATCGTGGTCATCGACCGGGACGGCGTGGTCCGCCAGCACTTCATCGGCGGCCGGGAAGCGCCGGAGTTACGCAGGGCCATCGCGGCGGTGCTCAGCTCGGCTAACCCCGCGCCTGCAGAAGCACGGCCGTGATGTTGTCGGGGCCGCCGGCTTCGCGCGCGGCGTCGATCAGCAGGCGGCACTTCTCCTCCAGCCCCTCGGGGCCGGAAAGGATCCCGCCAATGGTTTCCGCGGCCACCACGCCATGCAGGCCGTCGCTGCACAACAGCACCTGCGTGCCCGGCCCCGGCTGCAGCGCGTAGGAGTGCATGCGAAGCTGCGAGCTGACGCCGATGGCCATGGTGAGGACGTGCCGCATGGGGTGCGTGCGCAGGCTTTCCTCGTCGATGCCGAGGCGCCGTCCCACCTCCTGCACCCAGGTCTGGTCTTCGGTGATGACGATCAGGCCGGCTCCGTCGTACACGTAGGCGCGGCTGTCGCCCACGCTGGCGATGAGCAGCTCCGGGCCGGATTCCAGCGCGGCCACCAGCGTGGTGCCCATGCCGTCCAGCATGGCGTCGCCGGCCGCCGCCTCCATCACCTGGCGATTGGCTTCCTGGAAGGCGAAGGCCAGCCTCTCGGCGTCGGCCTGCGGCGCATTCAGGATGGTGGCAACGACCGTTTCCACCGCCAGACGCGACGCGTGCTCGCCCGCCTGGGCGCCGCCCATGCCGTCGGCAACGACATAAAGACCGCGCTCGCGCACCAGTGCGAAGAAGTCTTCGTTGTTCGGGCGTACGCAGCCAGGATCCGAAAGACCGATCGCCTCCATCATACTCGGCCCCCCGATTATACCCGTTCGAGCCAGCGGCGCCCGCGGTATTGCGCCGGCGATGGCGGTGGCCGAGTCCGTGTCCCCGTCCGCCGGGTTTTCGTCGGGCCACTGCGGCAAGCCGGGCTGCGATACCCCGGGAGATCCGAAATCCGCGTGCGGCCCCTCCAACCGGGAGCCGTCCCCGAAAGCGGCGGCAAAGGCAGTCCGGAAATCGTCGGGTTCCACGGAACTCGCCAGAGGCGCGTCCGGCGGCGGTACGGCGAACGGCTCCAGCGGCGCCTCCTCCGGTTGCGGCTTGTTCGACCAGCGGACTCGTATCTTCACGGCTTCTTCTGTTGCAGGATCGCCTTCAATTGGAACCAGGCGCTCTCCTCATAGTTCGTCTTCAGTCGCTCCAGCCCCTGCGCCTGGCCCCGCCGCGGCCCGCTCTGTTTCTGGCATTGTGCCAGCAGGCCCGGCGCGTCGTGGTCATCCGGGTCGCGCTCCAGCACGGCCTCGAAGCGCTCCGCGGCTGCCGCGAAATTGCCCTGCCTCCACAGAGCATAGCCCGTATTGAACTGGTATACAGGGTCGCTGGTGTCGCCGTCCAGTGCTTTTTGGAAATTTTCGAGGGCCGCGGGTTCGTTGCGGCGCGATTCGGCGGCGCCCAGATCGTTCAGAACCTCATTCAGCGGGACACTGGCGGCTACCTTCTGGAAGGCGGTTTCGGCGCCCGCGAAATCTCCCATGTAGTAACGGGAGAGTCCCAGCAGGAAGGTGGCCTCGTTGAAAGGCACGCTTTCCGGCGCGACTTTCTGGAGCCAGTCGGCCGCGCTGCGGTAGTCCCTGGCGCGGAAGTTGACCCGCCCCAGCTCGAACGAGGCCTGCGAATAGCCCGGATTCAGCCGGACGGCCTGCCCAAACAGCTTCCGTTTCTCCTCGACGCCCGGCGCCAGCAGGCCGCGGATGTACGATTCGATGGCGTCGGCTCTCACCACGGGATTGTGCCGGTCGAAGTCGGCCTCCGGGGGAGCGGCGCCGGGCGCTGCCAGCGCCAGGGTCTGCCAGGCCAGGTGCCGCTGCAGCACGGCAAGATCCTCCAGCGCCCCCACCTCGCTGTACTTCGGGCCCTCGCGAGACTGCTTCAGGTTGAGGACGTGCGCGGTGATGGTCAGCGTTCCGCGCGTCTTCGGGCCCGCCGGCGGGCCGGGCTTGAGATCGAACTCGCCGTAGATCACCTGGTCGGCGTCGAGCGATTGTCCGAGGCGAACGACGGAGGCAAGCGTCAGCGTCACGTGCGAGTGGAATTGCAGGCGGCGGTAGGCCTCTTCGCGGTCGTCGCGCGACAGGGCGATGATGCCCTGCGACGCGAAGGCTTCGCGCACGGATTCGGCGACGCTCTCGCCGATCCAGTCGAGGCTGGGGGTGCCGGAGCCGTTGAAGAACGGCAGGACCACCACGGTGTCCGCGCGGGCGAGCGTTGCGAAGAGGATAACGAATGAAATGAGCGCGAGGCGCCGCGGCACGACTCCAGTGTAACCCGAGGGTAAGGCCCTCGCCCTCCTATTCCAGCCGTAGCGTATACGGGCATCCGTTCTCGCGCGCCGGCCGCTGCTTCGTGCGCACCAGCCGCGCCATGGGCAGGCTCACCAACTGGTCCGCGTCCTTCCAGGCATCGGGATACAGATGGACCTCGATACCCGTCTCGCCCGCGCGAAGGCGCTCCGCCTCCCCCGCCGTCACATAGCCCACCATCTCCACGGCGCCATCGGCCATCTTATGAAACTCGAAGGTCTGGAAGCGCTTGTTGCCGAACAGCGGCGTCTCCTCGAAGTTCGGCGAATAGGTGAAGCCGTAAACGCCCGCGGGCAGCGCGGGGATGGCGAACCCCTCCTCCGCGGTTTCAAGGGCGCGCAGGTTCCTTTGGGATCGCAGAAGCGCGGCGGTATCGTCAAGGGTCATAAACTTACATAAGGTACCAAAACCGTGGCATCATTCAACACATCGCAAGCGGAACTCCCCGCCGTCCCATTGACGCTGGAAGGCGCGGCCGTGCTGCACCAGATGTTTCGCGTTCGCTGGCCCGCGTGGAAAGCGCTCGGCGCGGAGGAACAGATCGCCATCGCGGCGGAGGCCGCCGAACTGCTCGCGGAACTGGAGCGCAACGCCACCGGCCAGAGCGCCGCCTTCGCGACCCTCGGCCACAAAGCCGACCTGCTGCTGGTCCACTTCCGCCCCGCCTTCGACGACCTGAAAGCCATCGAGCTCCGTCTGGCGCGCACGCGCCTGTGGGATTATCTGGAACCTGTGCATTCCTATGTCTCGGTGGTGGAGCTGGGCCTCTACGAATCCAGCCTGAAAACCTACGCGGCACTGGCCGAGCGCGGCATCCAGCCGTTCTCGGAAGAATGGGCGGCGGAGATCGCCCAGGTAGTGGCGCGCCAGAAGGAGGCCATGCGCCCGCGCCTGTACCCGGAGATCCCCGGCGCGCGCTACATCTGCTTCTACCCCATGGACCGCAAGCGCGGCGACGCCCGCAACTGGTACACCCTGCCCATGGCCGAGCGCCAGCGTCAGATGCACGAGCACGGCATGGTGGGCCGCCGTTACGCCGGCGAGGTGAAGCAGATCATCTCCGGCTCCATCGGCTTCGACGACTGGGAGTGGGGCGTGGATCTGTTCGCCGCCGACCCGGTGGTGTTCAAGAAGCTGATCTACGAGATGCGCTTCGACGAGGTCAGCGCGGTGTACGCGCTCTTCGGCCAGTTCTGGGTGGGCCTGCGCTGCCCGGCCGCGCAACTGGGCGGGCTGCTCAGCGGGGAAGTCCCGAAAGGGCTTTGATCATGCCCAAAGCCTGCGGCAACATCTGGATGGCCAGGCGCGGGACCATCATCGCCCACGATCCAGTCCTTCCGGAAGCAGTGATCGGTTGCTCATATGCGGTATAACGATCCTGACGATGAATCCTGGCACAAGCTGTCATCAGAAGAGGAAGCTGCGAGGTTCGCAATGTTGAGCGTGGTGGAGACCCTCACGGCCTGGCAGTTCAGCCATCAGAAGCGCGGCCCTTCCCGCGTCTTCCACTATTCGTCGCTGGATTGTGTTCTCAGCATTCTTGAGTCCGCGAAGCTTTGGGCATCTGACGCCTTGCATCTGAATGACGCGTCAGAGCTAGCCTACGGCTGCGACGTTTTCTCGGAGGTGCTCCATTCCAGTGCGGTCCCACCTGACGTCGTAAGGCAATGCTGCGATGGAGCAGAAAGTCTCGTTCTCCAGACAGCCAAGGCACTGGGATCCTACGTTGCGTGCTTTTGCGCTGAAGGCGACCTCCTGAGTCAGTGGAGAGCGTAGGGGAAAGAGGGCGGGGTTGCAGTGGGCTTCGACCGGCGAAGACTCTCGACGGCGCTGTCAGCCGCGCCCGAACCTAGCTTGATGGTCCGCGTGGTCTACGAACGGAAGAAGCAATTGGGGTTGCGCGATCATGCGTCGATTGTCTTGCGGACGTGGCGACGACGCTTGCGGACAATGTCGACCCGGCGACGTATTGGCTTGCAGCCTTGCCTCGTGCGATGTTGCCCGTGATCATATGCTGCAAGGACAAGGTGTTTTTTGAGGAGGCGGAATGGAGGTTCGTTCGGCTCGGGTGTCCAACGCCAAAATTCCGCGCCACGCCCCGCATGATCATCCCCTACGTCGAGATGCAGTTCCCGAAGGATATTGTCAAGGAACTGGTGCTTGGGCCGGCCTTGGTCCCGGAGATCGTCGAACACGCGCTCAGGACCTTCCTCGCCGACAAGGGATATGCGCGTGTTGCCGTGCGGCGGTCGAGGATACCTCTCCGCGCCTTGTGAGACGCGGGAGCGGTCGCTGACTCATCATTCGCGGCATGGCGAAGTTGCCAGAGAGCAGGGCACTCGATCCGAAATGACCGGGTGTCCGTCAAAGCCTTACGCGGCGCTGCCGTTTGGCGGGCCGGCTTCAAGCTTTTTCACGCGGTCGGAGAGAGCTTCCATCTCGACGTCGAGGGCGCGGAGTGCGGCGGTATGACTGCGCTGCCGGGCCTCGACTGGCGAGGCCCACTTGTGGAATTCGGTCAGCAGGCTGGTCTCGACGCGCTCCACTTGCTCGCGGACGCGGTCCAGCTGCTCACTGATCCAACTCTTGTCCTCGTCGCTCAGGTTCACTTCGCTCTCCCCGACTTCAGTGTAGTCTCATTCAACCGAGCATACAAACCCCGCTCATCCCACTGCTACAATGTACTTTATACATGGACGTCCCCACTCGCGCCCAAGCTATCGACGCAAAGAAGATCATCCTCCTTCGGCCGCGCGGTTTCTGCGCCGGGGTGGTGCGCGCCATCGACGTCGTCAAGATCGTCCTCGATCTCTACGGCGCGCCGGTGTACGTGCGCAAGGAAATCGTTCACAACCGCCACGTCGTCGACGAACTGCGCAGCGCCGGAGCCATCTTTGTCGAGGAGCTGGCCGAGGTCCCCGAGGGTGCCCGCGTCATCTTCAGCGCCCACGGCGTCTCGCCGGCCGTCCGCGAGGAAGCCAAACAGAGCAATTTGCAGGTCATCGACGCCACCTGCCCGCTGGTCACCAAGGTCCATCTCGAATCGGTGCGCTTCGCCCGACACGGCTACACCATCGTGCTCATCGGCCACGCCGGCCACGATGAAGTCATCGGAACCCTCGGCGAAGCCCCTGCATCCACAATTCTGGTAAGCACCGTGGAGGACGTCGACCGGCTCGAAATCCCCGACCCCAACCGCGTGGCCTTCCTCACTCAGACAACTCTGAGTCTGGACGAGACCAGCGACATCGTGGCCCGGCTGCGCGAGCGCTTCCCGGCCATCGGCGGGCCCCAAAGCCAGGACATCTGCTACGCCACCGAGAACCGCCAGCTCGGCGTGAAGGCCGTGGCCCCGCTGTGCGACGTGCTGCTGGTGGTGGGTTCGCAGAACAGCTCCAACTCGCGCCGTCTGGTGGAGGTCTGCCAGAAGGAAGGCGTGCCCGCGTACCTGGTGGACAACGCGCACGAAGTGGATCCCGCCTGGCTGGAGGGCGCGTCCACGGTGGCGGTCACGGCGGGAGCATCGGCACCGGAGGTGCTGGTCCAGGAGCTGCTGGACTGGCTGAAGCAGCATTTTGGGTTCGGCACGCTCGAAGAGGTCGAACTGAAGGAAGAGGACGTTCGTTTCCAACTGCCCGGTGGTCTGGAGCAGTCCGCGATTCGGCTGACCCAGATCTCCCAGCACGAATTGAGGGCATGAGTTCCAGCACGCAAACAGCTACCCTCACCGGCGCGGGCGCCATCCAGGCGGCCGACCGCGCCCTGCGGTTCCTCCTCGATAAGCAGCGGCCCGAGGGCTGCTGGCAGGTAGAGCTCACCGCCGACAGCACGCTCGAATCCGACTACATCCTGCTGCAGCTCTGGCTGCATCCGCCCGACAACGGCGTCTGGAATCCTCCCACGCGCCACCTGGTGGACCGCGCGGTGGAGGCCATTCTGGCGCGGCAGTTGCCGGACGGCGGCTTCAGCATTTATCCGTCGGGCCCCTCCGAAGTGAACGCCTCGGTGAAGGCGTATTTCGCGCTGAAGCTGGCCGGCATCGCCGACACCCGCCTCGCCCGCGCCCGCGAGCGCATTCTGACTCTCGGCGGCATCCAGGCGTGCAACAGCTACGTCAAAATTAATCTGAGCTTGTTCGGCCTGTATCCGCGCCAATACACGCCCACCATTCCCCCGGAGATGATTCTGGCGGGCAATTTCATCTACGAGCTGTCGTCGTGGACGCGCGCCATCGTGATTCCGCTGTCGGTGGTGCAGGCGCTGAATCCCGGGCGGCCCGTGCCCGCCGGGTTCACGCTCGAGGAGCTTTTCAAGCCAGGAGCGGCGCTGGCCAACCGCTTCGACCGCCGTCTGCTCACCTGGCGGAATCTCTTCTACCGCGCCGACCGCCTGCTCAAACTATGGGAGAAGATGGGGCCGCGCGCCCTCCGCCGCCGGGCCATCCGCAAAGCCGAGCACTGGATTCTGGACCGCACCCGCTACACCGACGGCCTGGCCGCCATCTACCCGCCCATGCAGTACACCATCATGGCGCTCGATCTGCTCGGCTACGCGCCCGATCATCCGGATCGCGTCGAAGCCCAGCGACAATTCGACCGGTTGATGGTCTCGCGTGACGAGGGAAATGACAAGCGGTTTTTCTTCCAGCCCTGCTACTCGGTGGTGTGGGACACCGCGATGGCCGCCCACGCTCTGGGCAGCGCCGCCGAGCCGCCCCGGGAATCGCTGGAGCGCGCCGCGCGCTGGCTGCTGACCAGGGAAGTGCGGCGCAAAGGCGACTGGTCGGTCAAGCGGCCCAACACGCCGCCCTCCGGCTGGTACTTCGAATTCGCCAACGAGTTTTACCCGGATATCGACGACACCGCCATGGTGCTGCTGGCCATGTCCGGACACGCGCCGGCAGCCGCGTCCGCGCGCGCGGTCCGCTGGCTGCTGGATATGCAATCGAAGGACGGCGGCTGGGCCGCGTTTGACGTAGACAACAATCTCACCCTGCTCAGCGAGGTTCCCTTTGCCGACCACAACGCCATGCTCGATCCCACCTGCCCGGATATCACCGGACGCGTGCTGGAGGCGCTGGTGGCCATGGGCGTGGAGCGGTCGCACCCGGCCATCCGCCGCGGCGTGGAGTATCTGAAGCGCACGCAGCAGGACGACGGCAGCTGGTGGGGACGCTGGGGCGTGTGCTACATCTACGGGACTTTTCTCGCCCTGCGCGGCCTGGCGGCGGCGGGCGAGAGCGACCGCGAGGCGTACATTCTGCGCGCCGGCGAGTGGCTGCGCTCCATTCAGAATTCCGATGGGGGCTGGGGCGAAAGCTGCGCCTCCTACGACGAGGTGACCTACGTTCCGGCGCCCAGCACCCCCTCGCAAACCGCGTGGGCCATTCTGGGCCTGATCGCCGGCGGCGACAGCGGCAGCCTCAGCGTGAAGGACGGCATCGAACACCTGGTGGAAACGCAGCGCGAGGACGGAGGCTGGCGCGAGGATCTGGCCACCGGCACCGGGTTCCCGCGGGTGTTCTACCTGAGCTATCACATGTACCGGAATTCGTTTCCGCTGCTGGCCCTGAATACATTTCTGAAAACGCGGGAAGAAGCCTCATGAACCTGAGCCGCACTGCTGCACATGTTGGGCAGGCCTGGGTTGCGGCTCTGCCGCCTTGTGGGGCAGGATTGTATCCTGCGGGCGATTTTCAATCGGCCTGGACCCGCTGGAAAGCGGGTCCGCAGGCTGAAAGCCCGCCCCACTGCCTCACACAATGAAACCCGTACTCGTAACCGGAGCCACCGGTTTCATCGGCTGGCACGTGGCGCGCAAGCTCATCGAGCGCGGCCACACCGTGCGCGCGCTCACGCGTCCGGGCAGCCGGGTCCGCGAACTGCCCGTGGAGGCCGTTCCCGGGGACCTGCGCGACGGCGCTTCCCTCGACGCCGCCGTGGCCGGTTGCGGCTCGGTTTTCCACATCGCCGCCGACTATCGCCTGTGGGCGAAAAACCCCGCCGAGCTGTTCCAATCGAACGTGGACGGCACGCGCAACATGCTCGCGGCGGCGCGCGCGGCCGGCGTCGAGAAGTTCGTATACACCAGCACGGTAGGCTGCGTGGCCATGCCCGCGGACCGGCCCGGCTCCGAGGAAATGCCCGTCGGCCGGGAAGACATGACCGGGGCCTACAAGAAATCGAAGTACGCCGCCGAGCAGGTGGCTCTGGAGTTTGCCGGCTCCGGGTTTCCGGTGGTCATCGTCAACCCCACGGCGCCCATCGGGGACCACGACGTTCGGCCCACCCCCACCGGGCAGATCATCGTGGATTTCCTGAGGGGCGCCATGCC
>CAYVPZ010000065.1:0-12248 GCA_964453955.1 uncultured Solibacteraceae bacterium
GAAACGAAAACCGCCGAGAGGCCACTTACACAAAACGCTTGACACCGCCTGGGCGAACGCCGAAAACGCATCGCCGAGTTCTTCGGCTGGCCCGAAACCGGCAGCTCACCGTTTACGATGCCGTCTATCTCGAACTGGCATTGCGCGAGCATTTGTCTCTGGCGACCCTCGATAAGAAGCTGGCTGGCGCCGCCCGCGCCGAGCGTGCGCCCGTCCTCGGTGACGCCGGCTTGCGCTGATTCCCGGCGCGATCCCTTTACTCCCCTTACTCCCCTTACTCCCTTTACTCCCTTTACTCCCCTTATTCCCTTGTACGCCCTAATTCTCGATCGTCTTCGCTTCCGGTTCCCCCGACTTCGCTGTGGCCTTGTCGTCCTCGGCCCCGGCCTTGCGTACTGTCACCGTCCCCCGGTCGGTGCTGATGTGCACCGGGGGCCCGTTGCCCACCATCCCCGCGATGGAGCCGCTGTTGCCGCCCTCGGTCTCGTGCACCTCCAGCGGCGTGCCGAACTCATTGCGCAGTTCTCCGCGATCCGTGCTGGCCTTCAGATCGAACTTCGCCCCGGGGGGCAGCGCCAGGTCGACGTCGCCGCTCCGCACCCGCACTTCCATCTTGGGCACGCCCGTTTTAGACGGCCGCAGTTCCACGTCCCCGCGATCGACGTCCAGATCGAGCCCCTGCGAGAAATCGGTTAACTGGATATCCCTTGCCTGGGCGCTCACCCGAATCGGCCCCACCACCGTGTTCCCGGTGAGATCGCTTCCCGACAAGCGCACCTGCCCGGGGATTTTCGCGGCGTCGAACTCGAAGTTGGAGCCTTCGAACTTCACCGCTTCGGCCAGGTTGCGCAGCTCCACTTCGCCGGACCATGTGCCGCTTGCCGTCACCGTGCCCGCAATGTTGTCCAGTTCCACGTCGTCGCCGCGCGACGCCCGCAGTTCCACCTTCCCCTTCACGCCGACGGCGCGCACAATGTCGCTGCGGTCCAGTTGGACCCGCACGTCCCCACCGATATCCTGCAGCCGCACGCCCGCGTTGTCGCTGACAATGTCCACGCTGCCGTTGATGCCGGTAATGTCGAAGTCGCCGTACAACCCGTGCGCCTCGATGGCCGCGCCCTTTGGCACCGAGATCTCCAGATCTTCGCTCAATTTCAGGCGGCCGTTGGCCTTGTCCTGATTGGTGCGCACCACAATCTGGCCGCCGTTATTCAAAACCTCCAGCGGCGTCTCTTTGTTGGCGTCGTCGGCTTCCTTCTGCGACAACGAGCGAATCGATTTCCGTCCTTCCGCTTTCACGGCTGCGTCGTCCACGCCGGTAATGCGCGCGTTGCCGCGGAAAGCTTCAATCACCACCACCGGCGCTTTGCCGGCGGTCGCGGTCGCCGGCTGCAGGCTGTACTCGTAGTTCTCGCCCATGTCGGCGACAATGCCGCGCCACGGCCCGCCGTTCCACCAGCTATGCCGGTGCGCCGCCCACGCCGTCGAGCCGATGATGCAGATGAAGACTACCAGCACCCACTCGCCGCCGGAAATGCCGTTCGAGGACAAGGGCCGGCCGCTCGCCGCCTGCACCGCGATCTCCACCAGCCGCAGCGCTCCCCAGCCAATCAGCAGGAATGGCCACCACGTCGCCAGCATGTCCCAGAGGGGGATCTGCGGCCACAGGCTCCGCGTCAGGAACAACGCGCCGATGGCAATTAATATCAGCGGACCGATTACCGAACCTCGCCTCATGACGTGCCTCCCGCCGGATTCTGCGGGCTCGCCGGCGCTTCCGGCCGCACCGCCCGCTCCAGCAGCTTCAACAGACCGAACACGATAATCAGAACCGGCCAGGTGCGCCAGAACGGAAAGGGACCGAGGTGATCCACCGCCAGAAGCGCACCCAGCGTGATCAGCAGCAGCGGCCCGCGGACCGCCTGCATCACCGTCGCGCCGCCGTAGTAGCTCATTGGCGCCCCTCCGATTCGCTGCTCGAGCCGGCCGGCGCCAGCCGCTCATACAGCAGGTAAGCGCCCAGGGCGATCAGCAGCAGCGGCCAGTAGCGCACAATCTCGCGGATGCGCAACAGGTCCATGGTGTTCAGTAGAAACACCACTCCAATGGCCATCAGCAGCACCGGCCCCGCGGGAAAACCGCTTTTGCGCCGCATGGGCACCAGCCCCGAGAATTCGTCCACGGTGTAGCCATACAGCCGCCGCTTGGCGGTGTGATACGCCTCGAAGGCCTGATAGAGAATCCACGCGGGAATCATGAAGCCAAACAGAGGTTCGAATCCCGGAGCGGCGCCGGAGCTCAGGATGCTGATGATCATCCCGAAGATCACCACGTGCACCAGCCCCTTCACGTACTGGCTGTTGTAAATGGCCCCCACGCCCGGAATCAGGCCCAGCACGAACGCCAGCCCTGGCGACGGCGCTCCTTCGGGCAGAGGCGGCGGAGGCGCCGGCGCGCTATAGGGAGACCACTCCGGGCCCCTGGGAGGCGGCGGTGGCGGCGTTCCCGGACCGGCCGTGCCGGCGGTGGTGGCGGCCTCCGCGACGCCCGCCGCGGGTGCGTGTTCGGCGCAGAAGAGCGTCCCCTGTGCGGTGTGCTGGCACGCGGAGCAAAGCGGCTTCCCGCACGCGCGACAATACCCGGTCGCTTCTGTTTCGGTGTGAGTTGCGCAAGTCATTTTCGTTCGCCCTTCGTCTGATTTCCGCCGGCGTCCGCTTTCTTCGCCGGTGGGTTGGAATCCTGCTCGGTCCACTCCTTCAGCCGGCTCTGCACCTCGATCACCAGCTTCAGGTTTTCGTAATACTTCACGGTCTTGTCCCAGGTGCGGTGGGCGCGGTCGTCCATCGCCAGCCAGATCTTCACCGGGTCCAGATCCGACGGCCGCAACTGCCGCGGCTCGAGGCCGGCAAAGTGCGCCAGCATGGAGAACGAGAGCACCGTCATGGCCATGCCCATCACATAGCGCGGCTGCAAAATCGGTTCGATCCAGCGCCGCCGCCACCACGGCCGTTTTCCCGCCGCGTTGTTGCCGGGGATGATGTGCAGAATCCGCGTCAGCAGTTCCGCGGGCGGCTCCACGGCCGCGGCCCTCTCCACCAGGCTCACGGCGCTGCGCACGTCGGCGGCCAGCTCCGCGCACGAGGCGCAGGATTCCATGTGCCGCACCAGATCGCCCCGCCGTTCCTGGTCGAGCGTGCCGTCCAGATAGTCGCACAGAAGGATTTCGAAATCGGCGCAGTTCATAGGGCCGCCTTCTGCCTCTTCAGCACCCGGGCCAGTTCGGCGCGCCCGCGGTTCAACCGGGATTTCACGGTTCCCTCGGGCACGTTCAACACCTGCGCGATCTCCCGGTACTCCATTTCTTCCAGATCGCGCAGAATCACCGTTTCGCGCAACTCCGGCGACAGCCGGCCGAGCGCGCTCTGTAATACCTCACTCGCTTCCCGCCCGGCCAGCACGCTGTCGGCGTGACCGAGGGAGACGGTCTTCTCTTCCAGCGTGGCGAGCTGATCCTCGATGGAATCGGTGGAACGCTCGGCCCGCGTGCGCCGGTAATGATCGATCAGCAGGTTGCGGGTGAGCCGGGTCAGCCACACCACGAAGGACCCCTCGCCGGACCGGAAGCTTCTCAGATTGCGGAAGATGCGCAGGAACACTTCCTGCGACAGATCCTGCGACTCCGAGTCGCGGCTGGTGAAGCGGTAGCAGATCGAATATACGCGGCGCGTGTGCAGGCGTACCAGATCTTCCCAGGCGGTTTCGTCGCCGCTCAGGCACCGTTCCACGAGTTGCGCGTCCGCGTCCACGCCGTTACGCCTGCTCCCGTCCGTGGCGGCGCCGGGCGATGCCCAGGTCCATTTCGCCTGGGGTACCGCGAGTTGTGCAACCGTCGCCATCCCGATCATGCTCCTCGTCGACCGCGCAAAGGGCCGCAGCTGCGGCTCCGTTTTGCGCGTTTCCTCTGGAAGCGGCCCGGAACCACCGGGTCTCAAGTACCGGTAGCACCGATTTCCGCTTCCACTCTCTAGAACGAGGAACTATCATAAGAAGTTCGCCGAAAACAACTTTACTGTGTTCCAGGACTTACCATTCTATACGCCGCACCCCCTTCGCAGAATGGCCAATCGGTGAGCGCCATGCCACGCCGGGCCAGTGGCATCCGGCCACCGGTGGCGCGGACCGGGGATACGGCCGGGAGGCCATTATAGGATCGACCGGAAGCACCAAACGCAGGCTTCTGACGGCAGTTGCAGTCGTCACCGCCATTGCCGCGATCATTTTGTGGCGGTGGCGGGGCAGCAGCTTTCATTGGGGTGAGTTCGCGCGAGCGTTTCGCGGGCTAAATGTATTCTGGCTAACGATTTCCATCGTTCTCATCCTCTCCACCTACTACGGCCGCGCTCTCCGCTGGGAGGTGATGTTACGGCCCATCCAGCCGAAGGCGAATATTACCCGGATATTATCCGCCACCCTCATCGGCTTCACCGCCATCGTGCTGCTGGGCCGGGCCGGCGAACTGGTCCGACCCTATCTTATCGCCCAGAAGGAACGCGTGCCGTTTCCATCCCAGGTGGCCGCCTGGGTGCTGGAGCGCATTCTGGACCTGCTAATGATAATGGCCATCTTCGGTTTCGCGCTGGCCAGGGTCCCCTGGGCCACTCTACCCCTGAAACACGGCCCGGCCGAACTGTTTCAGACCGGCGGCTGGGTGGTGGGGGTCATCGCCGCCACCTGCATTGTGCTGCTGGTTGGCTTTGGCCGGTATTCGCACGTGGCCCGGAAGTGGGTAAACTGGCTGAGCCGGATTCTGCCTGAGCGCCTTCGTCCGCGCGTGGAGCAGTTGTTCGGCGCGTTCCTGGATGGGATGCAGTGCACTTCTAAATCGACATATGTAGTTTTACTGGCTCTCTATACCGTGCTTGAGTGGGCACTTATCTTCGGCTGCTACTTTTGCCTGTTCCGTGCATTCCCGGCCACCTCCCACTTCAACCTTGCCGAGATCTCAATCTTCCTGGGAGTGGTCGCTTTTGGGAGCATCCTGCAGATTCCCGGCATCGGGGGCGGCGTACAGGTAGCCGCCGTGCTCGCCCTGACCGAGATCTTCGGCATTCCCATTGAGCCGGCCACCGGCATGGCCCTGCTGATCTGGGCGGTCAGTTTCCTGACGGTGGTTCCCATCGGACTCGGCCTGGCCCTTCACGAAGGGATTAACTGGGGCAAATTCAGACACTTGCCCGAAGACGCACAGCTATGATCTGCCCGTTCTGCGGTTTCCGGGAGGATCGGGTCATCGACTCGCGGGAGAGCCGCGAAGGCGATGTGATCCGCCGCCGCCGCCAGTGCCTCAGTTGCGAACGCCGTTTCACAACCTACGAGCGCACCGACGAGATTCCCTACATGGTGGTAAAGAAAGACGGCCGGCGCGAGAAGTTCGACCGGCAGAAAGTTCTGGCCGGGCTACTAAAAGCCTGCGAAAAACGTCCTGTAAGTATGGCCAGGCTGGCCGAACTGGTGGATGAGGTAGAAGCGAAGTTGGTCGACAATGCCGACCGGGAGCTATCTACTACACAGATAGGAGAAATCCTGATGGGGCGGCTGGCGAACCTGGACAAAATCGCCTACGTGCGCTTCGCTTCCGTCTATCGGGACTTCCAGGATGTCGAGACGTTTTTCAATGAGCTGCGGAACCTGGTGCATCAAAAGAAGCCCTGACCCGCATCTAACAAGCAGGACGGTGATTATGAACGCGGCCGTGTCCGGGAACCACCACGTGCCGGTGGAGTCACCACAGTCCGTTGTAACCAAAACACTTCCGAAACATCTTTTAAATAGGCACTTAACTTCATTGGTAAGCGGTGGTATAATAAGCCAGACCGGCTGTCGGCGTGAAGACTTCCAAAGCGGCGAGGCAGTGTGCCTCGAAACTATAACAATACAACAACCGCGGACGGCCCGGGTACGTCCTTTTTCCCCCGTCAGGTGAGGTGAGCTTTAAGTGGATCAATTCGAGGATCACTTCTTAACAGAAAGCCACGAGGGTCTGAACATCCCTTTCGATGAGGAAGGGCATTTCTTCCACGCAGAAGAGGCCCCCGAAGGTGAGGAGTTTGCGGTACAGGCACCCGAAGAGTCCATCTATACGGACGATCCGGTACGGGTATATCTGCGCGAAATGGGCGCGGTACCCCTGCTGACCCGTGAAGGCGAAGTCAATCTGGCCCGCCGCATGGAACGCGGCAAGTTGCGGATGCAAAAGGCCATCAGCCGCTCGGCGCTGGTGCAGCATATGATCCTCGACATCGCCGAATCGGTCCGGCGGGGCGAGGATATCGAAGACCACGTGGATCTGGGCGACGTGGAGGAAGGCAGCGCGGCCCAGGCCAAGCGGCAGGCCGAAGTGCAGGAGCTTTTCGCCGCGCTTCTGGCGTTGAACAAGAAGCAGATCCAGCTCACCGAGAAGATGAACGCGGTGGCGCTGAGCAACAAGAAGATCCGCCGCCGCTGGCAGGGTAAGGTGATGCGGGCCGCCGTGGAGATCTCGCAGACCATCCGGCGGATTCCGTGGCAGCTTCCCAAGTGGCGCGTGTTCGCGCGCGAGATTGAGCACGTGGCCGAGGAGATGTCGCATCTTGAGAACGAGATGCGCAAGCTGGACGAGCGCCCCACGCCAGCCGGGCAAACCCGCGCTCGCGAGATCAAGCGGGAGATTCGCAAGCGCGAAGCGGCCGCCAACGCCACCCTGTCCGCCCTGCGGCACAGCCTGGCGGTGATCCGGCACGGCGAGGCCGAGGCCGAGCGCGCCAAGAAGGACCTGGTGGAGGCCAACCTCCGCCTGGTGGTTTCCGTGGCCAAGAAGTACGTTAATCGCGGTTTACATCTTCTTGATTTAATTCAGGAGGGCAACATCGGGCTGATGCGGGCGGCGGACAAGTTCGAGTACCGCCGCGGCTACAAGTTTTCGACCTATGCCACGTGGTGGATCCGGCAGGCGATTACCCGCGCGATTGCCGACCAGTCGCGGACCATCCGCATCCCCGTGCACATGAACGAGAGCATGAACAAGTTCCTGCGGGCCACGCGCGAGCTGGAGAAGGAACTGGGGCGTGCTCCTACAAACGAAGAAATTGGCCGGCGGATGGACATTCCGGTGGAGAAGGTCCAGAAGCTGAAGACCATTTCGCGCGACCCGGTATCGCTGGAAACGCCGGTGGGCCGCGACGGCGAATCCGCGCTAGGCGACCTGATTGAGGACCGCTGGGTGGGGTCGCCGGTGGACGCCGTCATCGATTCCAATGTGCGCGACGAGACCGCGAACATCCTGAAGACGCTTTCTCCCAAGGAGGAGAAGGTGATCCGGCTGCGCTTCGGCATCGGCTGCGAGCGCGAGCACACGCTGGAAGAGATCGGCCAGGAGTTCGACGTCACGCGCGAGCGGATCCGCCAGATTGAGGCGAAGGCGCTGCGGCAGTTGCGGTCGCCGGAGCGGGCGCGGCATTTGCGGGCGCTGCTGGCGGCACGGTAAGGCGGCGACGGAGCATGTCGTCGTTCAGGCGGAAACCGCGCGCTTGCCATCGAGTGTCAACGACACTTTAGCTCACGCCACCTCGCGCCGTTCGACCCCTGCCGTCTCGTTTTCCGGCGCACACGCGGGCTGCGGCATACCGTTCGCGGTGGGTTGTTCGAATATAGCGCGATTTTGCGGGCGGAAGTGGCCTCAGAGGAGGGCGGATCGGTCAGATTGGGGCGAAGGCGCCGCGGCGCGGTTCCGATGGAGAGCAGGCTCGACTGCGGCCGCCATCTTCGCCACGTCCAGTCCGCCGCCCAGGAACTCGTTTATTCTCGCGGCCGCGGTCCGCGCATCGGAAATCGCCGCGCTGTGGTCGATGACCAGCAGTTCGGTGGCGGGACGCCGTGCCAGCATCGCTTTCACCCGGTCCAGTGTGCGCAGGTATTCCGCTTTCAACATGCTGCGCCGTTCCGGCGTGGTGGCCGGCTGATGGCGGCGCAGCAGCATGCGCTCCTGCGAATCGAGCACCTCGTCGAGATCGCGTTCGGAGAGGATCACCCGGCAGGCCAGACCCGGCGGCAAAGCGGCCAGCAGCGGGGCAATAATCTTGATGGCTTTTCCCCGCGCCTCGAACAGCCACCGGGAATCCTTCAGCAGCCTCTTCACCGGCTCGTATTCGAGATAACCGCGCGGATTGTCTTCGTCCGCCGGCCGCAGATCGTCCGATGCGATGGCCATGCCCCCCGCGGCCAGCATTTGCATGAGCAGGGAAGTGCCCGAGCGCGGCAAGCCGGTTACCACGACGAGGGCGTCGTGGCAGGCCGAAGGCCTGCTCCACAACGACTGCAGACCAGTCACCTGCGGTTGTGGAGCAGGCGTTTTCGCCTGCATGCGGCGGGCGAGGCGCCGATGCTCCCGCGCGGATTCGATATCGCCCAGGTGCTGTTCGAGCAAAGCGGCGAGCCGGGCATGCGCTTCGGGGAAGTTCGGGTTGAAGGAAATCGCCGCGCGGAATGCTTCGGCCGAGCGCTCGTATTCCTTCATTCCCGCCAGTGCGCGGCCGAGCAGGAAATGGGCCAGCGGATCGTGATAAACCCGCTGCAGTGCATCCAGAGCCGAGTGCGCGGCGGCAGCGAATTGACCTCGCAGCAGGGCCATTCGGCACAGGCCGAGATGCGCCGGAGCGTAATCGGGGTCCATGGCCAGCGCCTTTTCGTAGGCCTGCCGCGCGTCGCGCTTGCGGCCCAGACGCTGATACAGATCGGCCTTTTGCAGAAGCAGCGCCGGCCGAACCAGGTGGCCCTCGGTCACGCGTTCCAGCGCGGCCAGAGCTTCGGCGTAGCGCTTCTCCGCCGTCAGCACCTGCGCTTTCAGAGAATCGGTCACCAGCGGCTGATAGCGCGCCAGATTCCGCCAGCGGGCCAGCTCGCGCCGCTCGTCGGCGCTGAGCAGGGCCTCGGGTTCGGGCGGTGTTTCGTCTTTCCTTTTCTCGCGGGCGCGCTCGACGGTGAGCCGGGCAAACGCATCGATCTTCGTCTTCGCTTCTTCCCACAGCGCCCGGCGGCGGCCACCCAGGTCGTCGACAATGCGCCGCATCTCCTGGTGAAGCCCCAGCGCCTGGCAGGAGACGAACAGGCGCACGGCGAAGCGCTGCTCGTCGGCATCGGCTTTACAGAGTGCGGTGAAGATTTCGCGGGCCTCCGCGTGCCTGCCGCCGTCCTGGTATGCCTCGCCGAGGTTATAGCGCAGCTCGCGGTTGGTGTTGTCGATCGCCGTTTCGCGATTCTCGTCCGGCCGTTCGATGTAGCCCAGCGCGATCATCTGCTCGAGCGCTGCCTGCGCCGCCACCAGATCGGGCCGTGTATGGGGCGGATGGCGTCCGTCCGCGCCAGGGACTTCTTCCCAGCTCGGAATGAACGAGACCTGCGGCGTTTTCACGAAAGCCTGTGAAAGCACCCTGCCGTCCATATCCTCGCCCACCGGCAGTCCGTAGAGCGTCAGGATGGTGGGGGCAACGTCGAGCAGCGAGGGACCGTGCAGCAATTCGTTCTTCCGGATGCCTGGCCCGCCGATGGCGAGGACGCCGAAATCGCGGTGCTCGATGGCCGGTCCCGCGGGGATGTCGGGAATGGACGCCGCACGCAGGTGATCCGGATGGAAGCCATGGTCGGAGAGAAGAACTACCGTGGCGCCTTCGCCGGCCTTTTCGATCAGGGTCCCCAGCATCTCGTCGTGAAACTGGTAGGCCATGGAGACCACGTTGTGGTAGAGCTCGAAATCGCGTTCGGCGATCCATGGCTGGCGCGGCGGATGGTAGCGCATGAACGAATGGCAGAAGTGGTCGATCGCCTCGTAATAAACCGCGAAGAAATCCCACGGATTATTCTCCAGCAACCAGACGGCGGCGGCGTGGATGCTCATGCATTCGGCCAGCGTGCGCAGGAACATGGCCAGGCGCTGGTCGTGGTCCTGATCGATGTCTTTGGCCAGCGGAATGAACGGCTCCACCATCGGCGGCGTTAACTGGTCGGGATGTACGCGCAGATCGGCCAGCGTCCCGGCGAGATCGGCCGGATGGACCGTGTTCGGCGGCAGGGCCCAGCCTTCGTGCAGCGGTCCGCTGGCGCGGTGGTAACGGTCGGAGACCATCACGCCGTCGATGGGCTCGGCCGGATGGCTGGGCCACCAGCCGACGACGACGCTGCGCAGGTGGTTCTGGTTGAGAATGTTCCACAGCGCTTTCGATTTTCGCGAGAGGTTGGTGACCGGGCGCACGCCGCTTCCGTCCGGCGCCGGCTCGGTGAAGCCGACGATGCCGTGCTGGAAGGGCCGCTTTCCGGTGGCGATGGAGGTCCACAACATGGGCGAGAGCGGCGGATGCAGCGTGGCGATCTGTCCGCTCGAGCCGTTGCTGACGAGCCGCTGGACGTTGGGCATTTTGCCGGCGTCCATGAGCGGACGGATGACCTTCCAGTCGGCGGCATCCCACCCGACGAGGAGAACCTTACAGGAGGACATGGAGAGGAGGCTCGGCCGAGCCGCGCAGTTAAATTATACGGCCTGTCTTTACGGTTGCGTGGCCTGAAGTTGCTGTTGACCCGTGAAGTTATAATTGAAGCATGTCGTCCGATCGCGCCCGCCTGCAATCCCTTGTGGATGCCCTTCCGGACACTGAGATACCGGCGGCCATATCCTTTCTTGCGGAACTGGGCGAGCAGGAAATCGTCGATGCCGAAACCGCGGCCAGATTGGATCTGGCCCGTACGGAGCCAGGCGACGACGTCCCCCTGGAGGAAGTGCGGCGCCGGCTCGGGCTGTGATCCGCCGCGTAGTTTTCCGCCCTGCCGCCGGCCCGTAATCCTCGACACATTTTGTGGGGCAGCCTCTCAGGCCGCGCGGGACTCTCAGTCCTGCAAGGGTCGCGGGCCAAAGGGCCCGCCCCACCTTCGCTGGCCCAGACCGTCGGCCGGCCGTTTCGTCTTTGTCTATCGTGAAGCGACAAACTTCTCGATGACAAAAACAAAGTGCTGCTGAGGTTGTGGTCCGCCCGGCGGGGGGATCGAGAAATCGATCTGTTGGGCGGCTTCGATGGCCGCCTGGCTGTTCGGATCGGAGGGCTGTAACGAGTGCGCCTCGACAAGTTGCCCCGCTGGCGTAACCACGCCAAACACGCAGACCGCGTGGGCCGTCGCGCCGGGAGGGAACGGCCCCTTCCCGGCAAAGCGCGAGATTTTCTGCGCGCCCACCATCGCGGTGGCCCGTCCTCTGGCCACCATCGCATCGCTGGGGATGAACAGTTTCGCGTCAGCCGCGGGAAGCTCCGTCAGGCTGTCAATCGAGATCGAGTTCACGGTTTTGCCGGCTTCGGTCACCGTCACCTTTCGCGGCAGGACGTAATCGCCAAGCCGTGGGGCGTTGGAGTAATCGTAGGCGTAATAGCGGCCGGGCGCCTGCGAATGCGTGCGCAGCAACCCGGACTGCCGGTCGACGCACTCCTCGGTTTCGTCCCAGCGCCGCCCGGTGGCCCTGCTGGTGGTCTTTCCCGGGGCGGAGAGCAAAACGCAGGTCAGTTGCGCGCCGTTGTAGGTTGCCGTGGACTTTCGGAGGGACGCGCGAGCGAGGTTTTCCGACGGCGGGATCGGGTCGAACAGGGCCGCGCGCGCCTCCTGCAAGCGCAGCGGGACGTAGCTGGCCGTCTCTTCTCCGTACAGCATTCCGTTGGCGGAGATCCGGGTAATCGAGTATGCGGTGGAAGCCTTCGCGGTCCAGCGCAAACCCTGCTGGGGATCGAACACATCGTGCATTTTCCAGGCGCCGTCGAATTCCGTCTGGCCGCCGGAGTTCACCTTGAAAGAGACCTTGAGATCGTAACCGCGGCCGGCGCTTCGCAACGCGTAGCGGGTTCGTGCGCGGTCCAGCAGTACAAGAACGGCCGCTCGTTTTTCCGGCGTGTCGACCGCGCGGATCTGACCGGTGACCATTTCGAGAGGGTCGCTCGGTATGGGCCCGGTCTTTGGGGCGTTTTGGCCAGGCAAGGCAACCGACAGCCCGCCCGCCGCGATCAACCACAGAATGCTCCTGGGTACCATTTGCACTAGCCCTCCGTGTCCTCTGCGTTTGGCCCAAATCGCAGTCTGGGCTGGTATGGCCTGTTCGTGATGGCCGCGGTTCCGCCTCCGCCCGACCCGCCGCCACCAGTTCCACCGCCGCCACCGCCGGTTCCGCCGCCACCACCGCCAGT
>CAYVPZ010000066.1:0-12205 GCA_964453955.1 uncultured Solibacteraceae bacterium
ACGGCTGATAAGTCCAGTTGTCATAATTGTAGTAACTGAACAGGCCGATGTACGACACAAAAATGCCCGCGTCGATGTTCAGTCCGTGTTGCACGTTGAAATGGTATCCGCCGTAGGCTTCCGAGACATACTTGTAGGCGCTCTGCAGGTCCCACTGGCCGACTCCGCCGGTATTTCCCGGCTCATTGCCAGTTGCCGAGCTGGCGTCGTTGCGCGGCGTGGTGGTGGCGAACAGTCCCTGCATGAACAGGATTCGGCCGCGGACATTGTCCCAGTGGAAATCGCCGCCGACACTGGCCTGCTCAATCTGGATTTCGCCGGAGCGGAACGACTCGGTAGCGCCGACGATAGTGTGGTCGATTGGCTGGTTGAAATCTTCCATGTAGTGCGAGTCGAAACGAACTTCGGGAGTAAAGAACTTCGTATCGAGCACCTCGTCCTTGTCGCGCGAATTACCGTTCAGCCAGGTGAAGTCGGCGAAGGCGAACGGCGTGAAGTTGTCCACCGCGGGCCCGGCATCGGGCAGGGACAGCGCTTTCGGCAGAACGTCCGCGGGCGGCGCCGGCGGAGTGGCCGGCGTATCCGGCGCTCCAGCGGCGTTAGCAGCCACCACGACCGTGCCCGGCAAAGCGGGGATTTCGGGCTCCTTCGCGTTGGTGGCAAGCAGCGGCCCGTGCGGCTGTCTCACGGCGGCGTCAGCCGGCTGGGTTTGGGCGTTCTTCAGTTGCTCTTCGAGCAGCTCGATCCGCTTCTTCATGGCGGCGAGCTCCTGCGCCATGGCGGGAATCAGTCCAGGGTCCGTGGGTATAAAGTCGGCACGAAACTGTTCACCGGCGCCAAGTGTATGTGTGAGAACCTGAGAAAAACTAATGCCGGTCTTGGTGGCCACTATTTCATAGGAACCCGGTGTCAGGCCGGTTACCCGATACTCGCCCGTGGCGCCGGACACAATCGTTTGGACGGTGTTGTCCCGCAGGTTAGTGATGCGCATCGAAACGTCGGGTATCGCGGCGCCCGAGGCATCGCGGACCGTTCCGGTGATGCTGCCAGATGTTGACTGTGCGCGAAGATCCCGCTGCCCGAGAACGAAAACGCTCATGATCGTCAGGAGCGCGCCTGCGAACAGTCGTATAGTTAGCGACTTCATGTAGTGGTACCCTCCCTGAATTGGGCCGCCCCATCCTGTCGGCTTGTCGTGTGACAGACAATGTCCAGCGACTGACTAAGTAGTCTCAGTGCGGGGTGGAAGACTAGGGTCAAGTCTACAGGCACGAAACTAAAGAACGCATAAGGAACCCCGCGGGGAGCTAACACTTTTTTGAGTCGCGCCCATAACGAATCGTGATTGGAGTGGGGAGACCCAGCGCAGCGCGCCTGGTGGGCGCGCATTCGTGGGGCTCAGGAGGAATGCGATTCAGTTGAGACGGGCAGTTGATCGCCCCCGTTGAAGCGGTAGCCGACGTGCGAATCCGTAACCAGATATTTAGGATGCGCGGCGTCGTCGCCCAGCTTCTTACGCAACTGTCCCATGAAGGTCCGCAGATACTCGACCTCGTCGCGGTACTCCGGTCCCCACACCGCGGAGAGAAGGCGGGCGTGCGTCAGCGACAATCCGGCGTGCGCCATCAGGTAATACAGCAGGTTGTACTCCGTCCGCGTGAGATGAACCGGCGTGCCCGCTTTGCGGACAAGCCGTCGTGGGGCGTCAAGCTCAATGTCGCCGATTTGGATGATTGCGGTGGCCGCCGTCTGGTGAGCGTGGGAGCGACGGATCGTGGCGCGGATTCTCGCCGCAAGTTCCCCGACGTTAAACGGCTTGGTGACATAGTCGTCGGCGCCCGCGTCGAGCGCTTCGATCTTGTCTTCTTCGGCGTCCCTGACGGTGACCATCAGGATGCCCAGCATCGGTATCAACTTGCGAATTTCCCGGCACGCCTGAACGCCGCTCATACCGGGCATATGGATGTCCAACAATACGGCGTCGTAGCGGACAGTCCGCGCCAGCGCGACCGCCTCCTCCCCGGATTTCGCCTCTCCCACATCGAACCCCATTGCTTGCAGTGTCTGGTGCAACGCCCAGCGAATGGAAGGCTCATCGTCCACAATCAACAGTTTGCCGCCAGGTTGTGAGCTCATCGGTAATGGGATGTTATGCGGATCTTACGCCATTATGCCGACACAGGTATGAATAAGGCATAAAGATGACAGGACGGGCCGTAGCCGCCAGTAAGACCGCGGCCCGGCAACAATTGCGACCCCTTTGCGGCCGGCAGCAAGCGATGCAACCGGCAAAGTTACTAAGTTCACCGGTTTTTTGTAGACATTTATGCGCTCCTTAGGATCGCCCGGCTAAGCTTCTGTATGCCGATGTTGCAGGCGAGAGCGCTGGAAGCGGGAAATCAGGGGCCGGGCCGGCTCTTGCACCCCGGCAACGCGATGCTGCGGCGGGCTATTCAGGAAAACGTCGTCTCGTTTCCCTCGCAGATTCCCGTCTTCTCGAGACAAGCACGGCCGGAGATGCAATGGAAGGCCGTTCTGCTGTATTTCGTCCGCGCGTGGCCGATTGGCGATATCGCCGCGCGCTTCCGCGTCGGCTCGCACAGAATTGCGCAGGTGGTGAACGAGTGGGCGACGCGGGCCCTTGCGCTCGGCTACATCCAGGTGATCGATCCCGAGCGGTTCGCGGCGTGGGGCGAAGCGCGGATAGGAACCCGCGAAAACCCGGTGTGGGCTTTCGAGCAGTGCGCCCGAGTTAGGGGAAAGGCGTTTGCAGAAGAGAGCGACAAAGGATGGCTTCCCTCTGGCTCTTTACGGCCAGCCGATAGCGGAATGGTTACGGCTCTTGATGTGGCCATCCGGAGATGCGAGCAGCGGCCGGGCGAGTTTTGGAGTCAGGCGCCAACGTTGCCTGGCGACCTGCGTTCGGCGATTGAAGCGGCCCGCGTGCCGCGGCCCAAAGCTGCCGATTGGTGGTTTTCCCGTGCCAACAAATTGAGCGCGGCGTCCAAGGCGCCGGCTGAGGAGCTACCTTATGCGTCCAAGTACTAAGTCGGCGGTAACCATGCGACTGCGCCGTCTGGCCTGGCGAGCGGTTTCCTGCACCCTTCCGATGGTTGCCATCGCCGTGCCGGATCGAGCCGTCGCGCAACAGCACTTCGCGGCGGTCAACGAAAACACGGCTTTCCGTACCGAAGCCAGTCTGGTGCTGGTGCCAGTCATCGTTACCGACCGGAACGGGGCCATCGTCAACGGACTGCCGCGCGGCGCGTTCAGCATCAAGGAAAACGGCGTGGAACAGGAGATCCGCTCGTTCAGCATCGAGGAAGAGCCCGTTTCCATCGGCGTCGTTTTCGATCTGAGCGGCAGCATGAAGGAGTCGCTGGGCGGCGCCCGAGAGGCGCTTCGAGCCTTGACGGCATCGGCCAACCCCGACGACGAGGCTTTCCTGGAAACCGTATCCACGCACCCGCAATCCGCGCTGGGATTCACGAACGACGTTAACGCCCTTCTGAGCGAGGTCGCATTCGACAGAGCGCACGGGGACACGGCGCTGGTGGACACGGTGTGGCAATCGCTGGATCATATCCGTTCCGCCTCGCACACCCGAAGAGCTTTGATCGTGATCTCCGACGGGATGGACAACCACAGCCGGCACTCCCAGGGCGAGTTGCTGGAGCGAGCCATGGAAGCGGACCTGCAGATCTACACCATCTCGATTTTCAATCCGCCGGCGAACCGGAAAGCGTCGCAACTCATGGAGGAGCAGCACGGCCTTCTGCTGATGCAGGAACTGGCCGAACGGACCGGCGGTCTGCAGTTCATGGTTCGCAGTGACGAGGACATGCGGCAGGCGGCCGTACGCATCGGCGCGGCCCTAAGAAACAGATACAGTATCGGCTACATTCCGGCGAACGGAGAGCGGTCGGCACAATGGCGCAAGATCCAGGTCAGAGTGGCGCGAGCTGGATTGAAGGCGCATGCGCGAACCGGCTATCGCCTCGACTAATCCCGGGCCCCAGGACGGGCCCGCGCCCGTCCCGTCCGAACTCACCCGCCTCCGAAGCGATATTCTGATAGGCGGGTTGACCGCTTTGTCCCTGAACCTCTTCCCCGGACGTTATGCCCAATTCGCCGCGATCTCCTCCGGCGGCGTGTCGGCCGTAGTGGTGCTCACTTACTGCGCGTTCAAGCTCCAGCTCAACCTGTCCACTATTAGCTTGCTCTACCTGCTGCTGGTGGTTATCGTCTCGCTAAACGCCGGTTTCTGGGAGGCTACCATCGTTTCGCTGGTGGCGGTAGCTTGTCTCGACTACTTCTTCATTCCCCCGCTGTTCACCTTCAACGTGAACGATCCCCAGAACTGGGCCTCGCTGGCGACGTTTGAGACCGCGGCGCTCATCGTGAGCCGGCTTTCGGTGCGCGTGCAGAATCAGGCTTTGGCGGAAGCGAAGCAGCGCCACAGTGTCGAAAAGCTATACGAGCTCAGCCGACGCATCCTGTTTCTCGATCGCCGGCAGACGCTGGGATCGGGCATCGTGGCGCTGATCCACGAAGTGGTTCACGCCGACGCAGTGGCTCTGTTCGACGCCTCCGAGGCGCGGATGTACACCACCGAATCCTGCACTCGGGAAATCGAGGACCTTGCCCGCGCCACCTACTTCCAGGACCGGATCACGGAAACCGTCACTCCGCATCGATGGGCGCGAGTACTGCGGTTGGGGACCACCTCCGTGGGCGCGGTGGTGCTGAAAGGCACGGAATTGGATGCCCTCACGGTGAACGCGGTGGCGTCCTTGACGGCAATCGCCCTCGAGAGAGTGCGCTCGTTCGACCGGGAGAGCCGCGCCGAAGCCGCGCGCCAAAACGAACAACTTCGCGCGGCCGTTCTCGACGCCCTGGCTCACGCGTTCAAGACGCCGCTGACGGCGATTCGCATCGCCAGCTCGGGTCTGCTGGAGACGAGTACTCTGGCCGAGGGCGAGGCGGCACTGGTGACTCTCATCGACAACGAGTCGGAGCGGCTGAATCAGCTCACCACGAATCTGCTGCAAACGGCCCGGATGGATGCCGCCGAACTACGCGTCCGCCACGATGAGGTCTCCGTGGCCGCGATGCTCACCGAGGTGGTGGCGCGCTGTCAGGAACAACTTCGTGGACACGCCGTGGAGATCTCCGCCGACGCCAGCCTGCATGTGCGCGGAGACCGCGAGATGTTGGCTACTTCCATTCTGCAATTTGTCGACAACGCCGCGAAATACTCGGCGCCGGGATCGCCTATCCACGTCGCGGCCGCGGAAACCGACGGAGAGGTAACTGTCTCCGTTCACAACGAAGGACCGGCGATTCCACCCGCCGAGCGCGAACAGATCTTCGAGCGATTCTACCGCTCGGCAGGCGCCCGTTACGGCGCGGCCGGAACCGGATTGGGATTGTCCATCGTGAAGAAGATCGCTCAGGCCCATCGCGGGCGCACATGGGTAGTGAGCAAAGATGGGGAGGGTACAACTTTCTTTCTTGCCATGCCTGGCCGTGCCGAGGAGAAGCACGAGCCCGTTGCAGGGTGACGTTGGCTCATGGACCGTCACCATCATCGGCGGCCTGCGCACGCACGGGACCCGAGTGAACAATCCACTGCGTGCAACGCCAGGCCGTTCCTGGCAACGCGGGCCCCGGGGCCTCAAGCGTGACGGCTGATTTAGTATTCAAGTCGGCGTGTTCGTCGCAGCGGCCACGCTACGTTCGGCCGAAGGTGAGCCAGGAAGCCGAGTCGCTGGGAACGCTTCGCGCGGCACATCCTTGATCGTGATACCACCGAATCCGACTCGCAGGAAGATCCGGCGAGGCGAATTGTCGGTAGCGCCAGCGAAGCTCTCGCCAACAAAATGCCGGACATGCGCCTTACCCGCGAAATCGCAAGATACCGAACCCATTTTGCTCCTGGCGTCGATCAAATACGGTCCGGGTCCCGGAAGCATCAGCACAATGTCGCCATTGCGATTGGTTGCCTCCACGCCTCCGGTAACGTTACCCACAAGGATATTGCCGCCGCCGTGGTGAATGATCAGACGTGAATCGCGGGGCACGTGAAGTTCGTACCGGACCGTCACCGGCCCTTTGCCACCGAAGGGATGGCGGAAGAAGCTCTCGGAAGGATTGATTGTCGCGATGGTCAGCTCGTTCGCGGACGGATGTTCCGTGGTGAATCGCATGCCCTCCAGGCGTTTGGCGGTGTCCTCGGGCGTTTTATAGCTGTCTTCGGGTGCCTTGATGAGATCCTGCTCATCCTTTGGGAGCACCTTGATGAGCGTCATCTCGACCTCCGGCCGGTCCCAGCCTTCCACGTAGAGATCGCCAAAGGACTTGTTGAAGCGAATCGTTCCACCCGGCGCAAAACTCACCTGCTCGGTGTGGCTCACTTCTCCCGGCTGTCTGGCGGGCTCGTCGCCGGACAGCAGCGGCATCAGCCCTGGCGAACACACCCCAAAGAACATTACCGCCAACTTACGAGTCATGCGTCGTAACCTCTTACTGAGTATGGGGTCAGACCCGTGAATACGGCATAAAGTACCGCGCGGCACGTTATCGCTTCTCGTGATAAGGGCTATCACGGTTTTTTCTATAAAGTCATTGTCTCCTCACGCGCCGCAGCACTTTTTATAGGCGGGCGACGCCCGAGTGGAAGTTCCTAAATCGGCGATCCTCCCGGACATTGCCGGACTCATTCAGCACACCCGCGTGGCCCTCGAGAAGTATCGAGATCTTTTGTGACCTGGAAGCCGCAATCATCCACGGCAGGGCGCGTCGAAGTTGACCGCCAGGACCGGCGCCCTACGCGGTGTCGCCGTTACGTTTGGCCTTTGCAACGCTGCGCGGCGGAGCTTCGAGAGCGGTCCTCGCCAGTTGACTTCTTGTTCGTACGCCGGCCTTATTGAACAGCTGTTCTCGCCTTTATCGCGATGGCCTCCTTCTGGGTGGTGGGGTTTTCCAAGAACGCCTTGCCCGGATTGCGATGGCGCCAGAGCTGTTCGGAGCAAACAAACACACGCAGCGGGAGCACAGAGGCGCATGATCGACCAGATTGTCCCAGCTCTGCGAGCGGGCCGGCCGCCTACCGAATCTGGCCGACCCAGGAGCCGTAAGCCGGGAGCACGACGTCGTTCAGGTCGGCCGACTGGCCCGCTTTCCCGAACGAACTGAGCAGGATCGACGCCCGTCTGCCGTTCAGCCCCTCGGGTTCCAGGTTGAAGCTCACGATCTGCGGCTTCGCGCTGACATTGAGGGCCACCAGAACGGCCGTGCCGTCGCCTGCCCGCCGGAGATACGAAAGCACGTTCTGATCTGTCTCGTTCACCAGGGCGAAGTCGCCATCACGAAGCGCGCTGTTGTCCCTGCGCAGACGGATCAGCGCTCTGTAGTAGTTGAGAAGCGAATCCGGGTCGCTACCTTCCACGGACACATTACGAGTCCGGTAATCGGGGGCCACCGGCAACCATGTCTTCGCCGCCGTGCTGAATCCGGCGTTCGGACCGTCGTCCCACTGCATCGGCGTGCGCTCGCCGTCGCGCCCTTTTTCCTTCGGCCAGCCAGTGATGCCAATGGGATCGCGCACATCCTCCTTGCGCTTCGGATCGCTGTTGTCCATGCCGAGTTCCTGGCCGTAGTACATCAATGCCGCGCAGCGCGGCGTCAGCAGGAGGGTGGCTATGAGCCGGGCGATGGCGGCATCGTGTACGCCGTCTCCGTAACGGTTCCAGCTCCGGGGGTTGTCGTGATTGTCGAAGACAAACAGCGGTATATTCCCGTTGATTTGAGTCTCCGCGTCCCGAAGTTTGTTGCGAAAGTCGTCCGCGGACAGATGATTGAGGAAGCCGTACTGGGTGTCCATGGGAAGCTGGAACTCGTCATTTTTGGCGCCGTACATTTTGGCCAGTTCCTGGACGTTGGGAAGGTAGGTCTCCCCGATCAGCACGCGATCGGGGAATTCGTCGGCAACCTGCCGCAGCTCGCGAATTACTTCGTGGACCTTTGGCAGGTTATCGGTGTACTCATGGGTAACCACGGGATCGCCATACGCACTAACGCCTGGCAATACCCGCTCATTGCGCAACTCGGGATCTTCGAAGAGCGTTGTAATGGCATCCAGACGGAAACCCGCCACGCCACGCTTCATCCAGGAGCGAATCATGTCGTACACGGCGGTGCGTACGTCGGGATTATCCCAGTTCAGGTCCGGCTGCTCTTTGTAGAACATGTGGTAGTAGTATTGCTGGCGTTGCGACTCCCACTGCCAGGCCGAATGTCCGAACAACGAAATCCAGTTATTCGGCGGCCCGCCATCAGGCGCGGCGTCATGCCACATGTACCAGTCGGCTTTTGGATTGGTCCGTGACGACCGCGATTCCACGAACCAGGGATGACGATCGGAGGTGTGATTCAACACCAGATCGGTGACCACCCGGATGTTGCGCTTCTTCGCCTCGGCCACCAGACGGTCGAAATCGGCCATGGTTCCGTACTGCGGGTCGATGGCGCTGTAGTCCGAAATATCGTAGCCGAAATCCACCTGCGGAGAAGGATAGAACGGAGCGATCCAAATGGCATCCACTCCGAGACCGGCGAGATAATCGAGGTGCTTCGTGATGCCGTTCAGGTCGCCGACGCCATCTCCGTTGGTGTCTCCAAAGCTGCGCGGATACACTTCATAAATAACAGCATGCTTCCACCAGGCCTCGGACGCCTTCGCCGGCGCGGCGTTTTGCGCTGGTAATGCGGCGACGGTGGCGAGGACGGCGCACACGCCCAGCATTCCGATTCTTCGATTCGTCATTGTCTTCCCCCGGCCGTAATTCAGGCAGCCAGTGTTGGCCCGAACAAGAAAAAAGCCGGCAGGGTAAGTGCCCTGCCGGCTTCAAGGGAGTGCCTTCTCAGAAACGGATTGTTCCCGAGAATTGCAAACGGCGCGTAACGTCGCCTGCCGCCAATCCCGTAATCTGACCGGCACTGGGGCTTTGGATGTCGCTATTCGGCGTCCCCAGATTGGTGTGGTTGAACACGTTCTGGGCATCGGTCTTCAGCATGAACGAGATTCGCTCCGTGATCGGGAACGACTTGGACAGGCTGAGATCCTGGTCGATGAAATGCGGCCCGAACAACGTGTCGATGGGGTAGTTTCCGAACGTATTCGCAGCCGGAATCAGGAAGGTGGTGCCGATCCCGCCCACGAACCACTGGTTGCGATTGCCCTGTGCCCCGGAATACGGATTCCCGCTGCCGAGGTCCGGCCGGTTGTTCGGGCCATCGTTCGGCTGACCGCCCTGCGCTCCGTAGTTTTCAAGCGATGGGCTGAACGGGAACCCGCTGTAGTAGGTGGTGATGCCGCTGATCGTCCAGCCGCCCAGGACGAAGTCCATGGCCTTGCTCACGTTAGCCCCGTACCTGCGGCCGTGGCCGAACGGCACTTCGTAGGTCTGCGCGAAGGTCCACTGCTGGCGCGGCAACATGGCGGTGTAGCCCGCGCCGGCGGATCGATCATATAGGGCGTAATAGCTGGTGTCATAGGCCCAGCCGTCGCCCCACTGCCGCTGATAGGTGTAACTGCCCTGCATCGACCAGCCCTGCCAGGCGCTGACCTTGATGGTCCCCTGGAACGAGTTGTACTCCTCGTTGAAGCAATCGCAGTAGTAGTCGAGGCCCTGCGTAAAGCCGTATTGGGCATAGAACGGTTTCTCAAGGTTCGTATTGGAGATTCCGGGATTGAATGCGGGTTCATTGGAATTGAAGTTCTGGCCGGTCCCAAGGAATCCGTGCCGATTCGCATTTCCAACATATGCGGCCGTCACCGCCACCCGGTTGTTCACCTGCCGTTGAATGGCGCCGTTGTAAAGGTAGGTCGTCGGCAGCGAAACCGTGGCTGGGCGGTACTTCGGCGTAATATCCAGCGGAAGCGGGAAGGTTCCGTTGGCACTGACCGTTACCGGCGTCAGCGAAGAGGGACCCTGGGCCAGGTTGAACACGTCGGTAAACCCGTTCGGCGGTTCTATTTCCTGCTCCGACAGCACCGGCGGATTCTGGGTCACGTTGTGACCGAAGGTCGATCCGAATGTCCCCAGATCGTAGGCCCAACCATAGCCGGCTCGTACGACGGTCTTGGAATCGAGCTGATAGGCGATGCCCACGCGCGGCGCGAAGTTGTGCCAGTTCATGGTCTGGATGCCGTGGCTGGACACGCCGCCTACCCCGAACACGTACATCAAACCGTTGGAGGGGTCAAACGTCGCTCCGTTCCCGGCGGCATTCACGCTTTCCGGGAAGACCATCTCCCAGCGCAAGCCCAGGTTGATGGTCCATTTTGGCGTCGGACGCCATTCATCCTGGCCATACCAGAACAGCCTCGGCTGGCTTTCGGTCGCGTTTGTGCTGCTGCTGACATACCGGTCGAAATTCGTCACGTCGCCTAACAGGAATGTCGCCAGCCCGATGCCGGGCGACTCATTCTGACCCGCAACGGCTACATCGCCGGTGAGGCCCCCGTTAAAGGTGAGCTCACCCGCACGGTGGCTGTCGCTCGGAACACGGAGGTTTTGGGCAAAACGGATGTCCGCCCCGAACTTAACGGTATGCTTGCCCATCGTCCGGCTCACGTTATCGACAATCTGAAACTGATGCTCGGTCTCGGTGAGCGGGCAATTGCATTGATTGACCCCCAAAGCGTACCCGAGTTGGAAGGCATCGTTCGACGAAGGAATGTCGAAGTACGGCATCCCGGAGGTGTAGGTCTTGTCGAGGTTCAGCCCGGGGATGCCGGCCTGGGTGGCGGGATCGGTTCCGTAGCCATTGGGCACGTCAAAGACGTGGTATTGCATCCAGCCGAAACGGAACTCGTTGATCAGCGTGGGGCTGATCGTCCACGTCCACCCGGTGGCCAGGCTCTGATCCGAAGACGACGAGCTGCCTGAGTAGTTGCCGAAGTTCGGACCGCCCGCCTCCAGACCGAAGGCGCCCGGTGCCGCTTCAGTGTAGCCCGCGTAGCTGTAACGGCCGAAGATCACGTTGCTGTCGTTCAGATAGTAATCCTCGCGAGTGTTCCACAGGTTTCCCGTCACCGCCACGTCGCCGTTCACCGCGTAGTTGTTCACGAAGGGCGCGCCCGAAATCTGCTGCGTATTGGGCAGAGGGAAATACTGCATGATCGCCAGCGCCTGCGAGCTGAGGTCGTGCTGCGGAATGATATTGCCCGGGTACGGCGTGCGGCCCACGCCCGTGCTTGGATTCCCGGTGGTTGGATCGAAGATCTGGTAGTTGGGGTTGTAGGCCAGCCAGTCGCTGAAGTTGCCCGTGCGATTCAGGGCATCGGGCACGCTGGTGATCAGCGACCCTCCCTGCGCTTCCCGGTTTAACTGGGCATCGCCGAAGAAAAACAGTTTGTTTTTCTTGATCGGTCCGCCAATCGAGCCGCCGAACTGATTCTGGCGATAGAGGGCTGCCGGCAGTCCCACGAAGGGATTCGCGGCAATCGTCGTGAATCCTGGCGTATTGATCTGCAGGTATTCGAAGGCGTCGCCATGGATCTCGTTGGTGCCGGACTTGGTGGAGTACGAAGCGACTCCGCCGCCCACGTACTCGTGCTCCGTATCGAAATTCTGCAGCGCCTCCTTCATCTCGGAGATGGAATCGAATGTCGGGTTGATCACGATGATGCCCAGGATGGGGTCCTGGTTCGTGGTTCCATCCAGTTCGTAGCCCATCGCCGAGAACAACTGGCCGTCGACCACCATCTGGACGCTTCCCTGCGGATTCTCGTCCGCGGCGTGCTGCCAGCCGAGTTTCGCCGAACCCGGTTCCAGCAGCTCCATGGACTGCATGTTGCGCCCGATATTCGGGAGATCGTTGATTTCCTGCGACGTGAACGTCTGCGCGACGTCGGCTCGATCGGATTGGAGCAGCGGGGCGGCCGCGGAGACCTCCACCGTGGTGCTGACATCGCCTACCCGGAGCGATGCGTCATAACGCGCCACCTCGTCGACGCGCACCGGTATGCGGTCGGATTCGACCTTTTGAAATCCGGCTGACTCGATGGTCACTTTGTAGCCGTCGGGAATCAACTCGCGCTTTTCGTAGTTGCCGGACGTGTCCGTAACGACGACAAATTGCGTTCCCTTATCGATGTCTGTGACGGTCACTTTGGCATTCGTGACGGCACTTCCCG
>CAYVPZ010000067.1:0-12203 GCA_964453955.1 uncultured Solibacteraceae bacterium
ACGAGACCATTCGCGAGGGCGACGGCTCGCTGCCGCTGCTTACGCCCATGAGCGAAGTGGCCGGGCGCATGGCCGTGCAGATTGGGGCGCGTTACCTGGAAGCGCCGAACGGCGGACGCGGCGTGCTGCTGGGGGGCATTCCCGGCGTGCGGCCGGCCAACGTGGTCATCCTGGGCGGCGGCGTAGTGGGCCACAACTCCGCGAAAATCGCCGTGGGCATGGGCTCGCGCGTCACCATCATTGACCGCAATCTGAACCGCCTGCGCGATCTCGACGACATCTATAACACCCAGATCACCACCATGGCCTCGAACGCGTGGGCCACCCGCGCGGCGCTTCGCGACGCCGATCTGGTGATTGGCGCGGTGCTGATCCCCGGCGCCTCGGCCCCGAAACTGGTGCGCCGCGACATGCTGCGCGACATGAAACGCGGCGCGGTGATGGTGGACGTGTCCATCGACCAGGGCGGCTGCTTCGAGACCTCCCACGCCACCACCCACACCGATCCGGTCTATTTCGTCGACAACGTGCTGCACTACTGCGTCTCGAACATGCCCGCGGCGGTGCCCCACACCTCCACCTTCGGCCTCACCAACGCGACGCAGCCCTATCTGCTGGAGCTGGCCAATAAGGGACTGGGCGAGGCCTGTGCCGCGAACCCGGCCATCCGCGAAGGCCTGAACACCTGTAACGGCCACATCACCTATGCGGCCGTCGCCGAATCGCAGGGCCGGGAATGGCGGGAGCCGGCCGCGGTGCTGTGAGGGTTCACAGGCACATCATAGCCGAATCAGCCCGATCTCCAGCACGTGGGGATTCGCCGTTCGCATCCGCTCCAGCACCTCCGCCGTGGGCTCGGCCTCCAGATGGATGCGCGCCACCGCCGCCTCGGCGCCCTCGAAGACGATGTTCTCCATCTCCTGCACGTTGATGCGCGCCGTGCTGATCGCATCGAGGACGCCGGCCAGCACGCCGGGGCGGTCCAGATGCCGTACCACCAGGGCGCAGGTGGCCGGTGTCGACTTCGCCAGGTTCACCACGTTGGGTACCTTGCCAGTCTCTTTGAAAGTTTTCACGATGCGCACGGTCTCGGCCGCGATGGTTTCCTGGGCCTGATCGGTGGACGCGCCGATATGATGCGTTCCGTAGACCAGATTCGCCTTCACGATCTCATCGGTGAACGCGCCCGCCCCGCCGACCGGCTCATCGGCGAACACATCGAGACCAACGCGAATCCCCTTTGCTCGCACTGCCTCGCTCAGCGCCCGCGCATCGACGACCTCGGCCCGCGACGTGTTGATGAAGAACGCGCCCGGCCGCACGGCCTCGAAGAACCTGGCGCCGATCAGTCCGCGCGTCTCGGAGGTGAGCGCCACGTGCACGCTCACGATGTCGGCAGCGGCGGCAACCTCCACCGGCAAAGCCTTGTATTCCACTTCCAGCAGACTCGCGGCGGCGGGAGTCAGGCTGCGGCTCCAGGCCACCACCGGCATCCCGAACGCCCGCGCGCGCGGGATCATCTCGCGCCCGATCTGCCCCAGCCCGATCAGGCCCAGCGTGCGCCCGAACAGGCCGCGCGCCTTCGAGTATTCCGCCTTGTTCCAGCGGCCTTCGCGCAGGGACGCGACGTTATCGGGGATGCGCCGGTCGAGCGACAGAATCAGCCCGAAGGCCAGCTCGGCCACCGCGATGGAGTTCTTTCCCGGGCAATTCGAGACGTAAATGCCGCGCCGGGACGCTGCCGCGACATCGATGTTGTTGTAACCGGCGCCCGCGCGGACAACCAGTTTCAACGCGCCGGCCGCCAGTACGGCTTCGCCGACTTTCGTGGATCGCACCACCAGCACGTCGGGCCGGAAACGCTCCACCTCCCGCGCCAGCGCCTCGTCTTTCAGGCCGGGCTGGGCGAGGACTTCGCAACCGGCGTCCTCCAGCTTTTCGATGCCGGATTGCTCGAACTTGTCGGCGATGAGGACACGCATGGCTTAGCATATCTCCGGGAGGTAGGGAACCGAACGGATTTTGCGCCGTCTCAGGCGTCCCGATCGGCGGTGACGAATCTCGACCCCGGGCCGTAATCCACCATTACGTCTTCAATAAAGCTGCCCCAGCGATGCGTCTGCAGCCAGCGGTTGTACAGATCGGAGCGATCGCGCAGCGCATCCGGCTCCCGCTGCGACTGGCTCTCCAAATGGTACAGCTCCACCTCGGCGCAGTACCAGTTGGCATAGCCGCTGCTGGCAAACCGGAGGCAGAGGTCGGAATCCTCGAAATTCGCCATGATATACGACTCATCCCACCCCCCCACCTGCTCGAACGCGGAGCGCCGGACCAGCATCGCCGCTCCGGTTACCGCTGGCACCGCGCGGCTGAGTCCAGCCTCCGGCCAGTCTCGCGGGAGCCCTTTGAAATAGTGCATGTTCGTCCAGAGCTTGTTGGGAGAATAATCGCGGATAAAGTACATCCCCGCGTGTTGAATCGAACGGTCCTCGTAGAGCAGCTTGCAGCCCAGCGCTCCCATCCGTGGGGTGCTCTCATGGACAGCCAGCAGATGCGTAGTCCAGCCCGTGCCGGCCGGGAAGACATCGGAGTTCAGGAACAATAGGAAGGTCCCCGAACTCTCCGCGCACCCGGCATTATTAGCTGCCGCATACCCGGAGTGGCGCTCCATGACCACGGTCTTGAAGGGCACCCGATAAATCTGCCACAAACGAAACGCCTGGATCTCAAATTCGGCGGCCACGGAGGGATCGTCGAGCACGTATACAAGCTCCGCGGAGCCCATCGCGGGATCGTTCGCAAACTGCGCAAGCTGCTGTTCCATCAGATCCAGCCTCTTGTATAACGGGACAATCATCGTGAGTTCCGGGGCTGGCTGGGCAGCTCCGAACGAAAACGACCGCGGCCTCGATTCCAGACGCCTCACGCCGGCCCGGGTTCTCTCGAGCGCGGGCGCAATGTGATCCCTCAAGAGGGCAAGGTTGAAGATAGGTTCCGGCGGAAGAGCCTCCAGAATGCGGCGCTGCGTCAGAAACGGATCGGGAACAGGATCGAGCGGAAACTCCGCGATCCAGCCATCGGTGCGCACCACCCGCAGAACTCCGGCTTCCACCAGTGGCGTTTCCAGCGGCAGAAAAAACAGAAAACCGTGATTGTCGAACGTGTCGTCGGAATATGTGGCCTTGCAATGCGCGGCCACATCCGGCCGCGGAAACCGCATGAGAGCCGATGCTGGAACTGCTTGTGTGTGCTTTCCGGCTGCCAGTTCCAGCCGATCGAGCTGTCTGCCAGGATCCCATGACCAACCGCACAAGAACAACGATGACGCATCGGGGCCGAGGCAATTCTCGAGGCGGAAGACGAACCGCCTTTCCACGAACTCAACGATGCCCGCCGTCGCGGTAACGGCATGAGGAACCGGGGCCGGGGCTTGCTCCGGCACGGACCCTGGCGGGTTGCCGGGAAGACTCCGCGCAGCCTCCTTCATTGAGAACATACCAGGCATGACTCCGGCGCGGGCCGCCGCTCCAGCAAGGACCGGTAAAGCTGTGCATGAGCCTGGGCAGCGAGGTCAACCGGGAACACCGGCCGTATCGCTCCCCGAAGCCGCGCCCACAGCCCTTCTTCCTGCGCCCCGCGAAGCAGGGTGTCCGCGAGACTGCGTGGGTCGCCCACCGTAAAATGCAACCCGTCCACTCCGTCGTGGACCTTCTCGGCCATGCCGCCTATGTTGCTGCATATGACGGGACGGCGGTGCATAAACCCCTCCTGGATGGTCAGCGGAGAATTCTCCCACCACGTCGATGGCACCACCACCCAGTCAACGTTCTCCATTAATCCTGGAAGATCCTCTTGCGAGTATTGGGGCAACACGGTCACATTGCCGGTGCACGCGGCAAGCAACTCCCGGATAGCGGCCTGAAACTCCGCCGTCTGCAGGTCGAAATTGGCCCCGTGCAGAAACAGATGAATGTCATCCCCCCCCTTCCCGGCAAGGATTCGCATAGCCGAAAGAAGAACCTCTATGCCTTTGTAGGGGGTCATCTGGCCAAAGTAGCCAATCTGCCCACGGGCTTCACCGGGTTTCACGTTTCGAATGGGCGCCTCCTCCTGTGAAGCGCGTCCGTTCTCAATCAGGTGCAGCCTGTGCTCGGGTAAGCCCCACGCACGATAGCGATCGAGAAGGAACCGGCTGGGAGCGACGAATGCGTCGACGCAATGCAGATGCGACTTGAAGAAGAGCTCCCGAAGAAAGAAGTCCTGGGGAGTGCGATCCGGCAGGCACCAGTTACAACGCACCGGCGAGGCATGGTCGCATAACTCGTGATGTCTGGTTCGGACCATTTGACCGTCCGCGGCGCAGATGGCAAGGAATTCGTGCAGCGTGTAGACAATGACCGCGTCGGGCAAGACGTTTTGCACTTGCCGGACGGCTTCCAAACCGATGTGCAACGTGTGGCTGAAGTGAACGACATCCGGGCGCAGAGCTTCCAGGAACTCCCTGAAATACACCGTAATCAGCGCATGTTCTTTTTGGCTGTGGGTAAAATAATCGAAGTGCTCCGAGAAAAAGAGGATTTCCCGATGGCCCGCCCCGGGCACGGCCTGAAACGGTGTGCCCGGACGGCGGGGGTGCGTAAAAGGGCCCACGCGCGCCAGGTAAAAAGCATCGTAGCCAAGCTGCACCACGCGCCGGAACAGCTCATAGGATGCGATTTCGGCCCCCCCGGCAGCGAACTCCGGATGACCGTGTGAAACGTATAGAATTCTCACGCCGCCTGCGCCTCGGACGCAGAGTGCCACGGGCTGTAGGCTATCATATCTTCGCCGCCGCCGGAATGAGTCATTCGAGACTGGCTGTCTTCGTCACCACGGTCAGGCCGCGTTCGGCCTCCCTCACGGTGAGGGTGGCGCGCACGCCGGTGGAAGCGAGCAGCGTGGTCTTCAGGTCCCGCACCTCGTGCCGGTTGAGCACGAACGGCACGGGGTGAAGCAACACCCGCTGGTCTGCTCCCGTGGTCACCAGGACATCGAGAGGCACGGTGCCGCGCTCGCCCTCGTTCTTCACCCGGACCTCGATTGCCACGGCGGTCGGGCTGGCGCGCCGCAGTGAAATATCCACGGCGAGGTGCGGGCTGATCTTCGAACTGTCGCAAGCAGAGGTTAGCGCTATCAACAGCACAAGCAGCGTCGGTCTCATGGTTGTTCGGTGCTCTCGTTTACTTGCGCGCGCAGGCGGGCGTAGGCCACGCGAATCTCCAGGGCGCTCTCCGGTGGCGCGTCGGCGCTCTGCTTTACTACACGCCCTCGTTCATTCAGTACGATGGCGTAGCCGCGCTCCAGCACCCGCAGCGGGCTCAATTGCGTCAGATGGGCGTCGAGGGTCTCCAGATGCCGTCCGGCCTGCGCCGCCCGCGTCCGCCACGCGTGCATCGCGGCCGCCTCGGCCATTTGCATTCTGCGGCGAACGTCGCCGAACCGCACCCGCAAATCCAGACCACGCAACCGGGCCGACCGTTCTTCCAGACGGCGGCGGCGTGCATCGAGGCCGCGCTGCATGGCGTCGCGGATGCGATAGTCCATTTCGTCCGCGCGCTGCTGGGCACGTCCAATGCGCCGGTGCAACGCGGCGCTGGCCCGCTCCACGCCGCGCTGGTGGAGATCGCGCGCGGCCATGGCCAGACGGTAACGCGCGCGCTGCGTCAGCTTGTGCCGGGCCCCCGCGATCTGCTCCAGAATCTCCTGCCCGGTCCGGACGGCAAGCTCGGCCGCGGCGGACGGGGTGGGTGCGCGCAGGTCGGCGACGAAGTCCGCAATGGTGAAGTCGGTCTCGTGTCCAATGGCCGAGATTACCGGCACGGCGCTTCTGGCGACGGCCCGCGCCACCGCCTCCTCGTTGAACGTCCACAGATCCTCGATGGACCCGCCCCCGCGCGCCACGATCACCACCTGCGCCCACCCGGAGCGGCTGAAATAGTCCAGACCCTGACAGATTTGTTCGGCCGACCCCTCGCCCTGCACCAGCGCCGGATAAACACGAATATGCAGCCCGGGAAACCGCCGCGACAGGATGTTGAGCAGGTCCTGAATCACCGCGCCGCCCGGCGACGTGACAATGCCGATGCGCGCCGGCAGCTTCGGCAGCGGCCGTTTGCGCGAGGCGTCGAACAGACCTTCGGCCGCCAGCTTCTTTTTCAACTGCTCGAAGGCGAGCTGAAGCGCGCCGTGGCCCTGCGGCTCGATGGCTTCGGCGATGAGCTGGTACTGCCCGCGCGCCTCATAGACGTCGATGCTGCCGCGGACAAGCGCCGCCACCCCGTCCTGCGGCTTGAAGCGAAGGTAGCGCATGGCGCCGCGGAAGCACACGCACTGAATCTGCGATTCCTCGTCCTTCAGCGTGAAGTAGCAGTGGCCGCTCGAGGCCGTGCGGCATCCGGAGATTTCGCCGGCCACCCAGATATCGGTAAACTCGCCCGCCAGCAGGCCGCGAATGCGCCCGCTCAGCTCGGAAACAGTGTACGTGGTCCGCCGCGGCTCGAACGAAATAGCTATTTGTTCCATGCCGGAAGTACCAGTGTGCCAGAGAAAAGCGGATGGTATGCTGTTCAGGTGACCCGCGTACGGGGCGACATGTCGCGCCTGCTGGCCTTTGCGCTGCTGTTCGCGACGGCCGCCGCCGCGCAGGACAGCTCGGCCGTCCCCGTTGATATTCAGGCCACGGTAGACCGCATCCGAACGGAGTTGCGCCTTCCCGCCGCCGCGCCCGCCACGGCTTCCGTCGAGTCGGCGGACCGGACCGCGCCGCTGGACACCCCCGAGGAAGCGGACGCCGATGCCGAAGACAGCGCCATTCTGTTGCGCACCATGCGCACGGTGCGGGTGGACGATCTGGAAACCTCAGCCGCCCTGCGCGACGCCACCGAGCAGGATGCCCGCGACATGCTGGACGCCGCCCGGCGCATGGCCGACCGCGCGGATCAGCGGGCCGAGCGGACCGACGATCTGATGGCCCGGGGCGCCCTTTCCGCCGAGGCCGCGGCGAGCGTCCACGAGGAAGCCACCCGCCGGCACGATACTCTCGATCTGGCCACCGAGCGGGCGGCCATGCTTTCGGAGCTGATCGAGATGGCTCGCGCCGACGAAGGCGGACCGAGCAGCGCGCGGCGCACCAGTTACGGCACGTTGCGCTATGACGGTTCCGGCCGGCTGATCCGGCCCGCCGAACTGGCCACGCTGTCGGCGTCGTTCCAAAAGAGGTTCTCGAAGCCGCTCCCCATCAGCGCGTGGGGGGAAACCGCCACGCACGCGATGCTCGGCTTCGACCATCGCGGGCGCGTGGATGTGGCCGTCGGCCCGGACAGCACGGAAGGGCTGTGGATTCGCGCCTGGCTGGAACGCTCGCGCATCCCCTATTACGGTTTTCGCGTGGCCCTGCTGGGCCGCTCCACCGGCCCACACATCCACATCGGGCCCGGTTCAACGCGGATATCGACGCTCAGCCGGCGCACCATGCGGCAGCCGTCGGCCGACTGACGTGATCCCTCACCAGGCTTAATCGTCGGGCGCCGGCGTGGAGGTCCCGGGCATCATCTTCACTTCCACCACCACGGGCTCCTCGTTGTGGTTGCGCAGTCTCTCGGACAGCCGCTGGAGGAAGGAGCCCATCTCGCGGATGCTGTCCCGCAGATCCTCGATGGTGGCGCTCAGTTCCTCGACACGGGCCGCTGCCGGCCTTGCCGCATCCGCCTGGTTCATGCGCGGCGGGGCCGCTGGCTCCGCCGCCGCAAGCGCCCTGCGCCGGGACACCGCTGGCGGGGTGGCCGGTGTCTCCTGGCGAACGCTCAGCAGTTCACGCACCTCATCGAATCGTCGAGCCAGATCCAGGCTGGTGGCCTGTCGCTGCTCCAAATCCTGTTTCCCAAGTTCGAAGTGTTGCGACCATGCGTCGCTTAGCTCGCCGCGCAGCCTCTCCAGCTCCACAGCCCACTGGCGTTCCACCTCCGCCAGTGTCGAAGGCGTTTCGTCCTCGGTCTTCCCAGCCGCGTTCCGGGTCATCCCATCCACGGCGTAGCGCAGATCCCTCAGCACGCCAGCGAGAGCCTCTTCGCGCGCTTCCGGCCGCGCCTCCGCCGCCTGCATGAGCGGAAGCAGGCGCGTCCGGCAGAAGTCATCGATGGCCAGCAGGAGGCTCTTTTCTTTCTCCATCACCCACGTGAGGGCCACCATCACCACCAAGCTCAGCAGCAGGGCCAGCAGAGCTGTATCGAAGGAGCCCGCCAGGCTGGAAGTGGTTCTGGTGAGCGCGGCTTTGATGGCCTCGAGTTGTTGCGGGGCCGTCGAAGGAGAGAGCGCGGCCTGCTGCAGTGTCTGCCGGATGCCCATCACGGTACCGGCGAAGCCGAGAATGGGTATGGCGTACAGGAACACTCGCACCGGGGCATGAGCGGCTTCGAGGTCCGCCAGCGCGGCATCGCCGTCCATGGCCAGTTCCTCGGCGGCGGCCGCCGCGTTGCGCGAGGACTGGAAGCGCGCCATGGCCTTCTCGATCCGGCGGGCCAGCAGACTGTCGCCATATCGCGCGGCCGCCGCCTGCGCGGCGCCGATCACCTCGCGCGCGCCCTCCTCGGTTTCGAACGACGCGGAAGGCGGGATGGACGTGCCGGCGATGGAACGCTCGCGCTTCCTCGCGTTCCGCCAGTCCGCGAACAGGCCGGCGAGCGACCAGAACGCCAGCAGCAGGCAGACATACAACGCCCAGCGGCTGACCGCGTGCTCGGGATACGCGAATCCCGAGGGAAACGGCCGGCGCAGTAAGATGAGCACCAGGCAGAAGACCACCGAGATCAATACGGCCGCCGCTGCCTGCATCAACAGCCGCGGCGTCCGCCGGGCGGTCCCGGCGGCGTTTCCCACAATTTCGGATTTACTTCTCAACGCTGCCTTCCAGCTTATCGGCTACGGCGCTGGCCAGATCCGGCCGAACCCGGATGCGCAGCTCCACGCGGCGATTCTCGGGGCTGTCCAGGTCCTGGCGGTTCAGCGGGTGCGCGTCGCCCCGTCCGGTGGCGGAGAGCAGATCGAGGAAACATGCGCGATCCGCTCCCAGAACATTCAGGCTCTCCGACACCACCGCCATGGAGCGCTGCTGGCTCAGGATGAGGTTCTCCTGCTTATCCGTTTTCTCGTTGCCGAAGCCTTTCTGGTCCGAATGCCCTTCCACGACGATGGTGTCGATGTACTTTCTGACGTCGCTCCGGCAGAGCACCGAAGCCAGCCGGGGGATGGTGCCGCGCAGGTAGGCTTTGCCGGCCGGGGAGAGATCGGCGCCGCCCTGCTCGGCCTTCGCCTCCTTGAAACTCATCAGCTCCTGCGGAACCACCACGACAATCACGTCGCCGTCCTGGCGCATCTTCTCGCCCGCGCTAAAAACGCGCAGCGCATTCAAACGGTTGGCGACGGACTCCACCGTGCGGCCCGTCCGTATCGCCTGGCTGTTCAGCTTCGCCACCAGCAGCAAAATGAAGATCACCATCAGCGAGGTCATCAGATCCGTCAGCGAGCTGGAAATGTGATCGCCGGCGCTGGAACGCTTCATTGCCGCAGCTTTCGGATGCCCTTGTCCAGCGTGTCGCTCAGCGCTCCGAGGCGGCCCGAAAACTCTTCGACGTCGCTGGCCAGCGAGGCCGCCATGCGCGGCACCGACCGATTGGCCACCGACACCATCTCCAGAAACGCGGCAATCTTCGTGTTCAGCCCCTCCAGCGATGCCGCCTGGCGGGCCGCCAGAGCCTGCACGTCCAACTGAATGCGCGTGGCCGTGATCGACGGAATCAGCCGGGAAGCGGCTCCCAGCAGATCCTCATAGGCGTTCGACAACCGCCGCTCGCACCACTTGCGTTCGATCAGCACGAACGCGATGCTGAGCGCCAGACCGATGATGGAGGATACGAACTTGCCCGCCAGCCCCTCGATCAACTCCTTGATGCCGACCACGGTTTCCGTGTTGCTGGCCACGCTGACATGCAGGCCGGTGAGGGCCACCAGTATCGAAATGAAGGTGAGCATGAGTCCCAGCCCCGTAAGGATGCCGGGCACGGCCTGATAAAACGAGCCGTGGTAATAGCGCTCGGAAACGCTCTCTTCGCGCAGGATCTCGCGCGGTGAGGTGCCCAGATAACAGCCTTCAAAGCCATCGGGACTGACGTAAACGACGACATTCTCCTCGATACCCAGCCACCAGCTCCGGCACGGCTCGGGCAGGGCTCGGCAGCGTCCGCGCACCTCGTCGAAGAGCGCGGGGTCGAGGCCGCGGCCCCGTTCGGCGTTCGCCGCCGGCGCGAAGGAACGCAGCACGGAGCCCAGTTCTCCCAGCGCCCGATAAGCACGCGAGGATTGCTGCATCATCCTGACCAGCAGAACGCTGAACAGCGCGAGAAGGCCCGCGCAGGCGATCAGGATCGGTGTTGGGATGGCAATCATGCGCTCGGAACCCGAACGGTTTATCCTGTCTAAGGTAGCACACGTGCATTTGTTGACGAGCCTCCCGCGGACATCCCGGCGGCGCCTGGCAAGCACACGACCCGGCGCCATTCTGCCGCCCGGCGGTTGGACGCCGATGGCCATGGTGCTGGCCGGCGTGCTGGTGCTGGTGGCCTGCATCAGCACCATGGGGTTCGCGCTACTGGACGTTGTCGCGCCGGCGCTTCCGCGGGAGACCCGGCGCCGCCCCCCGTCGCCCCCCGCGCGCCCGGAGCGGGATCCGCGCGCGGAGATGATGGCGGAACAGCGCGAGCTGGCCACGCTGGACAAGGAGTTGCGCGACGCGCGCCAGCACATTCAGGAGCTGGAGCAGGAGCAGCAGCCGGGTCCGGAGCGCATCCTCGCGCTGCACCAGCAGCAGGATCAACTGACCCACCTGATTGAGCAGCGGCGGGTATCGCTGCGCGAGTATGAAGACTCGGCCCGCCGTCTGGCCGAGCAACAGGAGGCGGCCCGGCAGCGGCTGGAGCGGCTGCGCGCCGAGGCTGCCGAGCTGGAGCGGCGAATCGCCGCACTGAAAGCAGGCATCGCGCAGGCACAGGAGGCGCAGCGCGCGCGGGCTGTCCAGGAAAGACGGTCGCCTCAACTGGTGGAGTGTGTGCGGGGCGCCGTCATCCTCCAGCCCCAGCACACCCGCATCCCCATCGCCGAACTGAGGGGTGGCGCCTTCGTCGCCGCGATGACCGGCCGCGGCGCGAACTTCCTGGTGACGCCGGACGGAATCGACAGCTTCGTGGCGGCGCGCGCGATCGCACGCGCGGCGGGCATCACCCTGGGCTACGAGCCGGTTCTTCCGAGGAGCAACCCGTGAGGCTCCATCGGGGGGCGCTGCCGGACCCCTTGCTGCTGTTCCTGATCGCGCTTATCGGTGGCACAATGTGGCTGTTGAACCCGGTTCCGGATGCCGCGTCGTTGTTGCGTCCAGCCGTGCCGCGGGCCGCCCCAGTCCCCCCGCCGCCGGCTCCGGCGCCACGCGCGGCGCCCCCGAAACCGAGCAGGCCGAACCTGGCGGACGTGCGCGCGGAACTGGAAACAGCCGAGAAGGAGATACGCGAGCGCGCCGCGGCGCTGGATACGCAGAACGCCGAAATCGAAACGCTGCAGCGGCGGGTGGATGACCTTCGTGCCGAACTCGCGGCCCTGGAAGCGCGGCACTCGTCGGTTGAGCCGGCGGCCGCGGCCGCCGCGCTTTCGGCCGAGGAAACCCGGACAGAGGATCTGGTGAAAGAGCGCCGATCAGAGGAATCCCATCTTGAATCCGAGCTGGCCGGTCTGAAGACCGCGTTAGCCGTGCCGTCGCCGGATGGGCGGCGGGTTCCGCGCGCGGTCCACGCGTCCGCGAAACTTCCTGTCCTGGTCGACTTGAGCGGCAACCGAATCGCCCCGGTGACCGCGGAGTTCTTCCGCTTTCCTTTGCTCACCAGGTCTTCCGACATGGTGGCAACACGCAAGCGGCCGGGAGAGACCGTCGCCGAAGCGCGCGCGCCGGACAGCCAGTTTGCGCGATTCCTCTCGAAGACCCCACCCGACACCCGGTTCATCTCCTGCCTGCTGAACCGCGATTCCTTCGAAGCCTATTTTGCGGTGCGGGACATGGCGACCCGCGCGGGCTTTGATATTGCCTGGGAGGTGGCCGACACCAGCAGCGGAAAGATCACCATCCA
>CAYVPZ010000068.1:0-12132 GCA_964453955.1 uncultured Solibacteraceae bacterium
GTCCTCACCATCGAGGACGCGATCGCCGCGGAGAGCTTTCACTCGGCTCCGCTGCGGCTGGCTCGCGGCGATGTGTCGGTGCTGGAAACCAGCCCGCTGCATTTCACGGGCGAATTGCGCATCGGCGGGCAGGAGCACTTTTATCTGGAAACGCAATGCGCGATTGCCTGGATGGATGAAACCGGCGGCGTGGCGGCGCATTCCTCCACCCAGCATCCCAGCGAAACGCAGGAAGTAATCGCGCGCGTGCTGGGAATTCCGCGCAACAAGGTGACGGTGGAATGTTTGCGCATGGGCGGGGCCTTTGGAGGCAAGGAGGTGCAGGCGAATCCGTGGGCGGCCATCGCGGCGCTGGGGGCGTGGAAAACGCGGCGGCCCGTGCGGGTGCGGCTCACGCGCGCGCTGGATTTCGCGCTCACCGGCAAGCGCCATCCGTTTCTGGCCCGGTACGCTGCGGGATTCGGTGGGGACGGCCGCCTGGAGGGCGTGCGAATCTGGCTCTATTCCGACGGCGGCTGGAGCCTGGACCTGTCCGAGCCGATCATGTCGCGCGCATTGTTCCACTGCGACAACGCCTACCTGCTGCCCGCGGCGGAATTGACCGGACTCATCTGCCGCACGCACAAGACATCGCAGACTGCCTTTCGCGGCTTCGGCGGGCCGCAGGGCATGCTGGTGATCGAAGAGATTCTGGATCAGGCGGCGCGCCGGCTGGGCCTGCCACCGGAGACGGTTCGCGAACGCAATTTCTATCGCGAGGGCGACACCACGGTTTATGGGCAGCCGGTGAAGGACGCGGGGCGCATCGGGGCGATCTGGCGCGGGCTCATGGAATCGAGCGGATTCGACCGGCGGCGCGAAGAGGCCGATGGATGGAACGCGCGGCACGCGCACTCGAAGCGCGGGCTGGCCATCACGCCCGTGAAATTCGGGATTTCCTTCACCGCGACATTTTATAATCAGGGCGCGGCGCTGGTGCTGATTTACCGGGATGGCAGCGTGCAGGTGAACCACGGCGGGGCTGAAATGGGCCAGGGGCTGCACACCAAGATCCAGCAGATCGCGGCGGAGAGCCTGGGGCTCGATCTGGAAACGGTGCGGGTGATGTCCACGCGCACCGATAAGATCCCCAACACATCGGCGACCGCGGCTTCGGCCGGCACGGACCTCAACGGCGCCGCCGTGGCCGACGCCTGCAGCCAGCTTCGCGGCCGCCTGGCGGGTGTTGCCGCCGAACTGCTCGGTCGCGAAATCGCCGCTGTGCACTTTTCGCATGGCCTGGCGTTTCCGAACGGAGAGGAACATCGCGCCATCCCCTTCGCGCGCGTTTGCGAGGCGGCGTATCGGCGGCGCACGCCGCTATTCGCGCACGGCTACTACAGCACGCCGGGCATTCATTACGATCCCAAAATCGGCCGCGGCGCGCCGTTCTATTATTTCGCGTATGCCGCCGCCGTCTCCGAAGTAGAAGTGGATGGATTTACCGGCGATTATCGTCTTTTGCGAACCGATATTCTCGAGGACGTGGGGAATTCGGTTTCGCCGCTGGTGGACCGCGGGCAAATCGAAGGCGGATTTATCCAAGGCGTCGGCTGGCTGACGTTGGAAGAGCTGGTGTGGGATGCGCAGGGCCGCCTGGCCACCGCGGGCGCGTCCACGTATAAGCTGCCGTCGTGGACCGAGGTTCCGGATGTTTTTGAAGTCAACTTCCTGGAGCGAGCGGCCGAGCCAGGCGTGATTTTCGGCAGCAAAGCCGTGGGCGAACCGCCGCTGATGCTCGCTATCTCGGTGCGTGAAGCGATCCGCGACGCGATCGCCGCATTCGGCGCGGGAGGACCGGTGTTTCTGGACAGCCCGGCCACGCCCGAGCGCGTGTTTTTCGCTATTCAGCGGGCGCGCGCGGAACGGGAATTGTGTATGAGCCGGGTTGGCGCCGGCGCCCCGCTCGCAGAGGGAGCGCCACGCCAGTGATCCCCGCCCCGGGGGGTGAATTGCTGCGCGCGCCCCTGTTCCACACGCCGCGCAATCCGTTTCGAGAGGACAAGGCGCTTGAGAGCTACACGGACGGCGGCTTGCTGATCCGCGCGGGGCGCGTGGCCGGCTGCGGCGATTACGCGAGTCTCCGGGAGGCGCACCCGGACGCCGCTGAGGTCGATCTGCGCGGCGGCTTTATTCTGCCTGGGTTTGTCGACACGCACATACATTTCCCCCAATTGCGCGTGCTGGGCGGTTTAGGCCTGTCGCTGCTGGACTGGCTGGAACACAGCGCGCTGCCGGAGGAGGCGCGGATGGCAGACCCACTGCACGCCTGTCGGGTGGCCCGTGGGTTTGTGCGCGCGCTGGCCGCTCATGGGACCACCACCGCTTTGGTTTTTGGCGCGCACTTCGCTCCGGCAACCGCCGCGCTGTTTGAAGCTGGCGAAGCCGCGGGGTTGCGGATCGTGGCCGGACAAGTGCTTTCCGACCGGTTGCTGCTTCCGGATTTACATCAGACGCCGGACCGCGCATATCGCGAGTGCAGTTCGCTGATCCAGAGTTTTCATCGGCGCGGCCAATCACTGTACGCGGTGACTCCGCGCTTTGCGTTCTCTGCATCGGAAGCCATGCTGGAGGTTTGCCAGACGCTACTGCGCGAGCATGAAGGGCTTCTTTTCCAGACGCATCTCAACGAGGACCTGCAGGAAATGGCGGAGGTGGCGCGGTTGTTTCCGTGGGCGGCCGATTACCTTGCGGTGTACGAACGGTTCGGGCTCAGCCGGTCGGGCGCGGTGATGGCGCACAACGTTCATGCCACGGATTTTGAGCTGGATCGGCTGGCTGCCGGCGGCGCCGCCGTCGCGCATTGCCCGTGCAGCAACGCCGCTCTCGGCAGCGGCCTGTTTCCTTTGCGGCGCCACATAAACGCGGGCGTGCGCTGCGCGCTCGGAACCGATGTGGGGGGCGGCACCGGATTCGGGTTGCTCAAGGAAGGGCTGCAGGCGTACATGCTGCAACGAATCGCTCCGGATGGCATGCTGCTGGATGCCGGCCACCTGCTTTATCTGGCGACGCTGGCCGGGGCGGAGGCGCTGGGATTGAGCGGCGAGACAGGCGACTTTGGCCCCGGAAAGTCCGCGGATTTTGTGTATTTGCGGCCACCTGAGGACAGCCCGCTCGCTGCCGTTCTGGAGCGGGAGCAAAGCCCGGAACGCATATTGGCCGCGATCTTCACGCTGGCCGGCGCGGAGAGCGTGCGCGAGGTGAGAGTGGGGGGCGCCGTGGTTTATCGTTCCGCCGCGGCGGAGGAGCAATGACCATGGCCGAGCTGAATTCGCTGGACCGCTCGGGTTTTGTCGGGGCGCTTGGCTGGGTGTTCGAACAATCTCCGTGGGTGGCCGAGCGCGCCTGGGACGCGCGGCCGTTCGCCGAGCTCGATGCTCTACACGCGGCGATGGTGGAACAGGTGGAGTGCGCGACGCTAGCCGAAAGACTCGCTCTTTTGCGGGCGCATCCGGATCTGGGCGCGCGGGCGCGCCTGAGCCCGGCCTCCACCACCGAGCAGGCGGGCGCTGGTTTGGACAGCCTAACCCGGGATGAATTCGAGCGGCTCCATCACCTGAATGGCGAATATCGCGAGCGCTTCGGGTTTCCTTTCTTGCTGGCGGTGAAGGGGAGCACGAAGTACGATGTGTTGCGGGCGCTCGCGGGGAGAATGGAATCTTCGCCGGAGGAGGAATATCGCGAGGCGCTCCGGCAGGTTTATCGGATCGGGAGATTTCGGCTGGAAGAAACCGTTGGCCACGGATGAACACGGATCGACACAGATCCGGAGGCGGGGTTATTTAATGCACCATTTTGCTAGCGGGTGGAAAAGGAATTATTACGGAAAAGGCGACGTGATCGTCTACCGCCTCAACCGGGACGGCGGGAGCGCGGCGGGCGCGAGTCCTGTTTTCGGGGCGAATATCATGATGCTGGCGTACGGCGATGCGTTCTGGCCAACCTATACAACGGGCGACAACACCGGTCTGATCGCTACCGATTCGATGAAGAACTTCATTCAACGGGAGGTGCTGAATTTCGAAGGATCGGACCTGGAGGATTGCTGCCGCTTCCTGGGCGCGAAGTTTCTGAGTATGTATCCGCAGGTAGAGGGCGTGCAAATGTCCGCCGTCGAGATTCCATACGCAGCGCTGCCGGACAGCGCTCACGCGTTCGCGCCAGGGGGGCCGGATCGCGCCACCGCCCGTCTGGATATGAATCGGGATGGCATTGTGGAACTTGCTTCCGGTATCCGCGGATTCAGGCTTTTGCGGCTGGGCGGCAGCGCATTTCACGGTTTCGTGCGGGATCAATACACCACGCTGCCGGACATCGCCAACCGTCCCCTGCACATGTGGCTTGATCTGGAGTGGCTTTACGCGCGGTCTTCGGACGGCTTCAGCTCCGGCGCCGTCAGCATGGCCGTGCGAGGTATTGTGCACGGCATCTTTCAGGCCTTCGAGTCGGGGAGCATCCAGCAGGTGATTTATCAAATCGGCGCGAAAATGCTGGCGGACATTCCGGTCATTTCCGAGGTTCATCTGGAAGCGAACAACCGGACGTGGGACACGATTGCCGAACGCGGCGAGGGCCTCGGCGTTTACACGGAAGCGCGGCCTCCGTTCGGCTGCCTTGGCTTACGCTTGAAGAGATAGCATGGCCCGTCTCTCCACGCACGTGCTCGATACTGCGCGCGGCCAGCCGGCGCGGAATCTGGCCATCGAGTTGCATTTGTGCTCGGGGGGTGAAAGGCGCCTGGTGAAGACCGCCGTGACCAACGCCGATGGCCGAACCGACGAGCCCCTGCTTTCCGGCGACGCTTTGGAAGCGGGGGTCTACGAATTGACATTTCATGTGGGGGATTATTTTCGCGCCGCGGGAGTCGAGCTGGCCGATCCGCCGTTTCTGGATGACGTAGTCATACGGTTCGGGCTGGCCGATCCGGGGGGCACCTATCACGTGCCACTTCTTCTGAGTCCGTATGGCTACAGCACGTACCGAGGTTCCTGATGGCTCCCGTGGACGCGCTTGCTGACGAGGCCATCGGCCGTTGCCGTCTGCTGGCCGAATTGAGCGAAGAGCCCGGCTTCACGACGCGGACTTTCCTGTCCGCGCCCATGCATACCGTGCACCAGCATCTGCGCGTCTGGATGGAAAGGGCGGGCATGAGCGTGGTCACGGATCATGTGGGCAACGTGCGGGGCTTGTACCCATCGGAGCGGCCTTCCTCACCCCGTCTGCTGATCGGTTCGCATCTTGACACGGTTCCTCGCGCGGGAGCATTTGACGGGGTCCTCGGTGTGCTGCTCGGAGTAGCGTTGATCGAGCTTCTGGATGGGCGCAGGATGCCGTTTGCGATTGAAGTCATCGGGTTTTCCGAGGAAGAAGGGGTGCGATTTGGCGCGCCTTTTATCGGCAGCCGCGCTCTGATTGGAGACGTGGACGACGAGTTGCTCGGTCGGCGCGACAAGGACGGTATCAGCGTGCTCGACGCGATCGCGGGATTTGGTCTGGATCCTTCGCGGATCGGCGAGGCGCGAGCATGTGAGAACGCGCTCGGATTCCTGGAGTTTCATATCGAGCAGGGCCCGGTGCTCGATCATCTCGGCGTGCCTCTGGGCATTGTGGAGGCGATCTCCGGCCAGAGCCGCTGGGATGTGCTTTTTGAAGGCATGGCGAACCATGCCGGGACCACGCCCATGAACCTTCGTCGCGATGCGCTGGCCGGCGCGGCGGAGTGGATTGGCGCGGTGGAGCGGGAAGCGGGCGCTGTGCCGGACGCGGTGGCTACCGTGGGCCGCGTGGATGTATCGCCGGGAGCAGACAACGTGATTCCCGGTTCCGCGAAAGTTAGCCTGGACGTCCGGCACGCCAGCGACGCCGTTCGTCATCATCTGGTGACGCGGCTGTTGCGGTGCGCGGAACAGATCGCGGCCGGCCGCTGCCTCACGGTTTCGTACGAGCAACGCCTGGACCAGGCGTCCGTCGCCATGGATTCGGCTCTGCTACAGTTACTGGAGCAAGCTGTGGCGAGCGCCGGGCGCCCGATTCATCGCATGGCCAGCGGCGCGGGCCACGACGCCATGATGATCGCTCGCCTCATGCCCGCGTCCATGCTGTTTCTGCGCAGTCCGGGCGGCATCAGCCACCATCCGGACGAATCGGTTCTGGCCGCGGACGTTGCCGCCGCACTGGAGGCCGGGATGCGATTCCTCGAAGAGCTGGAGCGCCGCCATGCCTGATCTTGTTGTGCGCGGCGGAACGCTGGTGACGGCCGGCCTGCCGCGGGCCGATATCGCCATCGAGGACGGCGAAATCGTGGCGATTGGAGAGAAAGTTCCGGGAGCCGCGGAAGAGATCGACGCGCGAGGATTGCATGTGTTTCCGGGTTTGATCGACGTGCACCTCCACTTCAACGAACCGGGCCGGACGGATTGGGAAGGCGCCGCCACCGGAAGCCGCGCGCTGGCGGCCGGAGGTGGAACACTTTTCTTCGATATGCCTCTGAATTCGACGCCCTGCACCGTAAATGCCCGGGCGTTTGATCAGAAACACGCGGCTTTGGCGGAATCCTCCATCACCGACTTCGCTCTTTGGGGCGGTCTGGTTCCCGGCAACGTGCCTGAGATGGCGGAACTGGCGGATCGCGGGGTCGTCGGCTTCAAAGCGTTTCTTTGCGATTCCGGATTGCCGGAATTTCCGCGCGCCGACGATATGACGCTGCTCGACGGTCTGAGGGAGGCGGCACGGCTGGGACTGCCGGTAGCGGTGCATGCGGAGAGCCAGGACCTTACGCGGGGGCGCGGGAGGGCGAGCGCGCTGCGGGAACCGGGCAGCGTCCGGGCCTTTCTTCAATCCCGCCCAGTGCTGGCCGAACTCGAAGCCATCCAGCGCGCAACGCTGCTGGCCGGCGAGGCCGGCGCGAAGCTGCATATTGTTCATGTCAGCTCTGGACGAGGCGTGGCGCTGGCCGCCGAGGCTCGCGCACAGGGCGTGGACGTCTCCATCGAGACATGCCCGCACTATCTTTTTTTCACCGAAGATGATGTAGAGCGCCTGGGCGCCATCGCAAAGTGCGCGCCTCCGCTGCGGGACGCCGCCGAGCGGGATCGTCTGTGGACACAGGTCCTCGGCGGAGCTGTCGACATCGTCGCATCGGACCACTCGCCGGCTCCGCCGGAGATGAAATCCGGCGATTTCGCGGGCGCCTGGGGCGGCATCGCCGGGGTACAGTCCACTCTCCCGGTGCTGCTCGATCGGGGCTATCATTGCCGCCAGTTGCCGCTGGAGCGGATCGCGTCGCTGGTTGCGGGGGAACCGGCCCGCCGGTTTCGAATTGCGGCAAAGGGCGGTGTCGCTCTGGGAATGGACGCGGATCTGGTGCTGGCGGACGTCTCCCGACTGGTTCAATTGCGGCCTGGGTATCTTTTGCAACGGTACGCCATCAGCCCTTACCTTGGATCGTTCTTTCGTGGCTGCGTCGAGCGCACCATACGGCGGGGCGAGACGATCTTTGCGTCGGGAGAAATCATAGTGCGGAGCGCTGGGAAGTTCGTGCGGCCTTCTCCGAACTGAGATTATTTATGCACCATTTGGGACAAACTCGCAGCGCCAACAAAGCCGACCACCTTCTGCAGACACCCGATACGTTCGTCCGCACGGCGCTGCCCGGAATGCAAAAGGCCACCGCCATTGTTCACATCGCCCCGGCCAGGGACGCACGCTTTACGCAGTACACGGCCGAATTCGAGGAGGGCGGCCTGCTGGAACCCACATCGACGCAACGATTCGTCTACGTGCTCGAAGGGGAACTGGAAGTGAACGGCGCCCGCCTGGGCTGGGGCGATTATGCGTATCTTCCTCCAGAGCACGATGCCATCGTCGCGGCGAAAAGCGTCGCGCGGGCTGCCGTTGTCGACAAGCCCTATCGGCCGTTGTCCGGCGTTTTGGCGCCCGCGTACTTTACCGGCCGTGAGAGCGACGTTGCGGCAACGCTACTGATGGGGGACGAGGGGCTGGAAGTTCGCTCCCTTCTTCCGGATAATACGTCCTTCGATTTCGCCATGAACACCATGACCTATCTTCCCGGAGCTGCACTTCCCATGGTGGAGATCCACGTCATGGAACACGGGCTGTTGATGCTATCGGGCGGCGGCATATATCGCCTCGGCGACCACTGGTATCCGGTGACGGAAGGGGACTTTATCTGGATGGCGCCGTTCTGCCCGCAATGGTTCGGAGCGCTGGGAAAGACTCCCGCCAAATACCTTATCTACAAGGACTGGAACCGCAGGCCGGGGGAGGCGGAGCGATGAAGCTGGAAGTGGACCAGCATCGTCTGGTAGTGGAATTGAGCGAATTAGGCGCGATTTCTCAGGAAACTCCGCCGGTGGTTACTCGTGTGGTCTTCACGGAAGCGGATTTGCGTGGCCGCGAATTCGTGAATGGACTGTGCCGCGAAGCCGGGCTGGCCATTCGCGAGGACGCCGTGGGCAACACGTTCGCGCGCTGGAGGGGCCAGAATCCGGACCTCGCGCCGGTGGGAACGGGTTCGCACATCGACGCGATCCCCAACGCGGGCCGCTTCGACGGAACCGTGGGCGTGCTCGGCGGGCTGGAGGCGATTCGCGCACTCGCACGCGCGGGTTGCCGGCCGCGGCGGTCCATTGAGCTGCTGATTTTCACGTCCGAAGAGCCCACGCGATTTGGAATTGGATGCGTGGGAAGCCGGCTTCTGTCCGGCCTGCTGCACCCTGCCGGCGCGGCGCAATTCAAGGATCGCGAAGGCGTATCGCTCGACCAGGCTCGATCCACCGCGCATTTCGAGGGCCCGTTGTCGTCGGTTCGGCTGGCGCCGGGATATTATTCCGCTTTCGTGGAAATGCACATCGAACAGGGGCCGATTCTGGAGCGGCACGGCGTGCCCCTCGGCGTAGTCACGGCGATCGCCGCGCCGGCCAGCCTGCGGATCTCGATCGAAGGCGAGGGCGGGCACGCGGGCGGAGTGCTCATGCCGGATCGGCACGATGCGTTTCTCGCCGCCGCCGAGATCGCCCTGGCGGTGGAGGCGAGCGCGCGCTGGAGCGGATCGCCGGACACAGTGGGAACCACCGGCGTGTGCGAGGTTTTCCCTGGCGCGGTCAACAGTGTCCCCAGCCGTGTGCGGATGGAAATCGACGTGCGCGATACCGAGGAGGCCAGACGCGATGAGGTGTTGGAGAAAATCGAGCGGGCCTGCAGGGAGGTGGCCGAACGGCGCGGGGTGAAGGTAAACTCGGAACTCGTCAATGCCGATCCTCCGGCGCAGTGCGCTCCGCGCGTGGTGGACGTCCTGATCGAGGCCTGCGAAACGCACGGCTTGCGGTTCGAGCTGATGATCAGCCGTGCTTATCACGACTCGCTCTTTATGTCGCGGATCGCGCCGGCGGCGATGCTGTTCATTCCGTGCCGCGGCGGCGTGAGCCACCGCCCCGATGAATACGCGTCGCCGGAAGCGATCGCGCAGGGGACGCTGGTGCTGGCCGAGGCTCTGGCGCGGCTGGCGGAGCAATAAACGGCGCCGCCTAGAACCAGCGGCTCATGATCACCTTTTGCTCGGTGTAGAACGAGACGGCATCCTTGCCGTGAGCGTGGAGGTCTCCGAAGAAAGAGTTTTTCCAGCCGGCGAAGGGGAAGAAGGCCATCGGCGCGGCGACACCGACGTTCACCCCCACCATGCCGACCTCGATGCGCGAGGAATATTCGCGCGCGGATTTTCCGTTGCTGGTGAAAATGGCGGTGGCGTTGCCGAAGGGCGAACGGTTCACCAGGTTGATGGCGTCGTCCAGCGTCTCCACGCGGATCACCGAGAGCACCGGTCCGAAAATCTCTTCCCGGGCGATGGTCATTTCCGGCGTCACGTGGTCGAAGATGGTTGGCCCCAGGTAGAAGCCGCCGCTGGCGGGCCTGCGCTCGCGGCCATCCACCAGCGGGGTGGCGCCTTCGGCCACGCCCTTGTCCACATAGCCGGCGACCTTCGCGCAATGATCGCCGGTGACCAGCGGGCCCATCTCCACGCCGCTCTGCGAGCCATCGCCCACGGCGAGCGATTGCGTTCGCTTTACCAGCAAATCCAGCAGCGGACCGGCCGCATCACCCACCGGCACCAGCACGCTGCCCGCGAGACAGCGCTCGCCCGCGGCGCCAAATGCCGAGCCGATGATCGCCTCCACGGTTTTGGGCATGTCGGCATCGGCCATCACCACCAGGTGATTCTTGGCGCCGCCCAGCGCCTGCACGCGTTTGCCCTCGGCGGCTGCGGTGGTGTAGATGTATCTCGCGACGGGCGTGGAGCCGACGAACGACACCGCCTTCACCAGGGGATGGTGCAGCAGTGCGTCCACCGCGTCTTTGCCGCCATGCACAAGGTTGAGCACGCCCGGCGGGAGGCCGGCATCGTGCAGCAGTTCGACAGCGCGGGTGGGCGTGAGCGGCACTTTCTCGGAAGGCTTCAGCACGAAGGTGTTGCCGCAGGCGATGGCGAACGGGTACATCCACGTGGGCACCATGGCCGGGAAGTTGAACGGCGTGATGCCAGCACAGACGCCGATGGGCTGGCGGATGGTTTTGCAGTCGATGCCCGGGGCCACGTCGTTGAGCGAATCGCCCATCATCAGGCTGGGCATGCCGCACGCTACTTCCACCATCTGGATCATGCGGCGCACTTCGGCGCGAGCATCGTCATTCGTTTTGCCGTTTTCGCGCGTCAGCGTGGCGGCCACGTCGTCGGCGTATTTGTCCAGCAGCGCTTTGAATCGGTACAGCACCTGCGCGCGATCCACCACGGGTACGTCGCGCCACTTGAGGAAGGCCTGCTGGGCCGCGCGCACGGCGCGGTCGACATCGCCTTCGGTGGCCCAGGGCACTTCCGCGATGGTCTCGCCGGTTGCCGGATTGGTGACGGCGCCCATGGTGCGGCCGGCGGGTTTTTCCCATGCGCCGTTGACATAAAACGAAACGGTTTCTACCGCGGATCCAGTGGCGATCATCCTTCACCTTCCAATTCCGGCAAGCCGGCGGGTACGTCCTCTTCGGCAACGCTGCGTTGCATGAGCAGGACGTACGCGCCCCCGGAGACTGCGAAGCCCACAAACCAGGCGTAGTCGTAAAGCAGCCGCAGCGCGGGGACGACCAGTCCCAGCAGAGCCACGGCAATTCCCAGGGCCAGCGCCGCCAGGGCGCGCATATTGACGCCGTTGTCGTACTCGTATGCACCATTGCGGCGGTACAGATCGTCGACGCGCAAACGCGAGCGGCGCACCACGAAATAGTCGGCGATCATAACGCCGGCGATGGGCCCCAGCAGTCCCGAGTATCCCACCAGCCAGCCAAAAATATACGAGCTGAAATCCGTCAGCAATTTCCACGGCATCATGAGGACGCCGATCACGCCGGTGATCAGGCCGCCGGTGCGAAACGAAATCAGCCGCGGATTCAGATTGGAAAAATCGTTGGAGGGCGAAACCACGTTGGCCGCCACATTGGTGTTGAGCGTGGCGATCAGCAGCGCGATCAGGGCCACGAAGGCCACCACGGGCTGGTTGAACCTGCCCAGCAGAGCCACCGGATCCCAAATCGCCTGGCCGAACAGCACCACCGACGCGGACGTAACGGCCACGCCGATGAACGAATAGAGCGTCATGGCGGTGGGCAACCCCAGAGCCTGTCCCACAACCTGCGCCTTCTGCGAACGGGCGTAGCGGGTGAAATCGGGGATGTTGAGCGCCACGGTGGCCCAGAAACCCACCATGCCGGTGAGCGACGGGACGAAGAAGCGGAAAAACTCAGCCGGGGTGTGAAACTTGCTGGGCGCGCTCAGAACCGGGCCGAAGCCGCCCGCCTTGCGCGTGATCCACCATAGCAGCAGTAGTCCGATTCCCAGCATGAAAGGCGCGCCGACGCCTTCCAGAAACTTAATTGTGTCGATGCCGCGCCAGATCACCGCGATATTCAGCGCCCAGAATGCGAAAAAGCAGATCCAGATTCCGCCGGGCAGGCCGGCTGCTCCGGGCAAGAGGATCCGCAGCATGGAATAAATGGCCTGGCCGCCGATCCAGGTTTGAATGCCGAACC
>CAYVPZ010000069.1:0-12068 GCA_964453955.1 uncultured Solibacteraceae bacterium
TTTCCTCCCACGGCGGTATTAACGGCGTCCTGCACATCGGCGACGTTGATCTGATAGCGCGCGGCTTGCACACGGTCTACCGCGAAGTTATCGTTCGGCTGGCCGAGGACGTGAAAAACGCCCAGATCCTCGATCCCCTTTACCTGCCGCATGACGTTGGCGATCTGGTCGGCCTTGTCTTCAAGGACGTGCAGATCCTCGCCATAGAGCTTCGTGGCAAGCTGTCCCTTGACTCCGCTAACCGCTTCCTCCATGTTGTCGGCGATCGGCTGGGAGAAGCCCCAGACCACGCCGGGGATCTTGGAGAGCTCGGCGTTCATGGCCGCGATCACTTCGTCCTTGTTCTGATGAAATGCCGGGCGCCACTGCACTTTCGGCTTCAGATCGACGAAATACTCCGTATTGAAGAAGCTCGTCGTGTCGCTCCCGTCGTCTGGCCGGCCTGTTTGGCTGGAGCACTGGGGCACCTCCGGCCAGGAGCAAAGCAGGAGCCGGGCCTGATTCGACAGCCGGATGCCTTCCGTCGGACCGACGCTGGGAGCGAGAGTGCCGCGCACCCACAGTGCGCCTTCGTCCAGATGGGGCAGGAATTCGGAGCCGATCAATCCGCCCAGCCAAAGATACAGCGCCACCGCGAGGCCGGCAACTCCCGCGGCGACGGTAAGAAAGCGCAAACGAATGGCGACTTTCAACGTCCGGCGATACATCTCCGTAAGCCAGCCCATGACCGGGTTTCGCCATTCACGCGTGCCCCTGGGGAACAAAAGACTGGCGAGCGCGGGCGCGATCAGCAGCGAAAAGATAATGGCGCCCAACAGGGCAAACGCCACGGTCCAGGCCATGGGCTTGAACAAGCGCCCTTCCACGCGCTGCAACGTGAAAATGGGCAGGTACGCGGTAATAATGATGGCCACTGCATAGAACACAGGCCGCTGGACCTCATGCGCGGCGTCGGAGATCTGCTGCTTCGGTGTCCTGCCGTCCGCATTGTGACGTCCGAGGTGGCGCACAATGTTCTCCACCATGACCACGGCGCCGTCCACTACCATGCCGAAGTCCAGTGCGCCCAAAGACAGCAGGTTCGCCGGAATCCCTCTTAGGTTCAAACACGTTGCGGCAAACAAGAGCGAGAACGGGATGGTCAGGGCGACGATAATCGCGCCTCGAACGTTTCCGAGAAACAGAAAGAGGACTATCACCACAAGGATGATGCCCTCCATGAGGTTGTGCAGGACGGTATGGGTGGTATAGTGCACCAAATCGCTGCGATCGATGAGCGGTACCACGGTTACGCCCTTCGGCAGAATGGTGGTGTTGAGTTCCTCCACCTTTTTGTGAATTCCCTGCAACGCCGTGTCGGCGTCGGCCCCTTTGCGCAGGAGCACAATGCCCGAAACGACATCGTCGTTATCGATGATTCTTCCATCCTCGCGCCGAATCGCCTTGGCGAACTGGCCAAGCCGGATCTTCGGTCCCTGGGAAACCACGGCGATATCTTTCACGCGCAGCGGAGTGCCGTTCTTGGCCATGATCACCGTGTTGGCGATGTCCTGTACGTTCCTGACCAGGCCAATTTCCTGAATATTGATCTGCTGCAGCCCGGCTTCGACAAAGCTGCCTCCGCCATTGGCGTTGTTGTTGGCAAGCTGCTGTTCCACCTGGCCGATGCTCAGTCCATAGGAGATGAGCTTCTCGGGATCGACGCGAACCTGATATTCCCTGGTGGGGCCGCCGAAGCTGGCAACATCGACGATGTTGGGAACCGCCTTGAAATTCTTCTCCACCACCCAGTCTTCGATGGACTTCAGTTCCATCACGTCGTACGCCGGGTTGGTGCTGTGCAGCGTGAAGAAATAGATCTGACCGGCGGGGCTCCAGTCCGTCTGTATTTGTGGCGACACGCCTGCGGCAACCGCGGCGGGTGGAAGATTGACCTGGGTGAGCCGCTCCAGCGCCCGCTCGCGGTCCCACGCATTCAGTTCCTCGTCGTCAAAGATCAGCTTGATGTCGGAGAGGCCGAACAATGAGAACGACCGCAGGTGGGTGACGTGCGGCATGCCGTTCATGACAATCTCCAGCGGAATCGTGATTTGCTGCTCCATTTGCTCCGCGGAGATTCCCGGCCACTGGGTGACGATCTCCACGTAGTTGTCGGCGACGTCGGGATAAGCTTCCACCGGGAGCTGGTGAAACGCAATCGCACCCCACCCGAACAGCAGCAGCGCCGCGGCGAGCACCAGAAAACGATTACTCAATGCGAAATCGACCAGCTTGCGAATCATCTACTGTTCCACCGTGTTCTGGAAAACAAGAGCATTCAGCACAACCTGATCGCCAGGGTTCACTCCGCTGACCACCTCCTGCAGGTTGCCGGGCAGCATGTTTCCGGCCTGGACTTCCCGGCGCCGGAAATGACCGTTTTGATTCGGCGTGTACACCCACTCCCGGTCGTGCAGGTGAAGAATGGCGGTAGCGGGAACCGTGGCGTGCTTTTCCGCCGTCTGGCCGTGGAAGGTCGCCGTGACGAACATCCCCAGCCGCATCAGACCGGGATTCTCCACCTCCAGGCGGACCTTGGCCGTGCGAATGTTGGGGTCCACGATGGGCAGGATGTTGCTGATCCGCGCTTTCAACACCCGGTCCGGGTAGGCCACCAGATGGATGTCCGCGTACTCGCCCAGGTGAACCTGGGCCATGTTGTTCTCCCACACATCGCAGATGATCCAGACCTGCGACAGGTCGGAAATCGTAAACGGCGTGGGCGTCGAATACGACTGCACGGCCGACTGGTTGGTGATTTCCTGGTCGGTGATGGTTCCCGATACGGGAGCGAAGACCTCGACGATACCGGTGGGATGCTCAGGGTCCACCCCGAGCAGATGGAGTTGTTCCTTCGCCGTCTCCAGAACGACGATGTTATCGTCTTCGGCGTTCTGCGCGATTTCCTGACCGCTCTTCGGAATCGCCCCGTCCTTGAACAGGATATTGGCGCGCTCCAGTTGGATCTTCGACAATTCCTCGTTCTTCACGGCCTGGCGGTAATTGGAAAACGCGCCGGCGATGTCCGAGCTGCGCACTTTAAACAGAAGCTGGCCTTTTTTCACCTGGTCGCCCAGCCGCGCGTCGATTTCCACGATGCGCCCCGTGGCCAGCGACGGCACTGGCACCTGCCGGGAGACATCCGGACTGACCACCCCGGTGACGTTCAGCTCCGGCGCGGCCACGTGCTCGCCCGCCGTGGCCAGCGGAAACTGCTCCGGGTGATCCACCTTGAAATTGTCGGGGTCCAGGTCGGGTTCGACAGTGCCGGCCACCGGGCCCGTGCCGGCCGCCTGCACGGTCCCCTTACCTCCACACCCGGCCAGCAGCAAGCTCAGGCCCACACACACAGTTGCTTCAACCAGAAGTAAGCGATTCATTGCAGAACCTCACGGCCCACGGCCATGTTCATCTGGGCGGCCGCGGTGAGATAAGAACCAATCAGATTCAGGTAGGCCAGGCGGATGTCCCGGTCCGCTTTCTCCGCGTCCAGATAATCCAGCAAGGCGGCGCCGCCATTCTCGTAGGAAAAGGCAATCCGGTCGCGAGTGTCACTGGACAGCTTCAGATACTTCGCCTTGTAAGGACGCAGCAGATTCAGGGTGCTCACCAGCGTGACGTAGGCCGAATCCACGTCGCTGAACACCTGCGCCTGCGCGGCGTCCCGCAGGCGCTCGTTGCGCCCGATGTCGAGTTGCGTTCGCAATTTCTCGCCCTGGTTGCGATCGAAAACACGCAGCGGAATGGACACGCTCACGCCAAAGTAAACCGGAATTGGCGGATTACGCGCGAAGTCAACGCCGAAGGTGGGATCGGTGGAGCCGTTGGAAACGGCAAGCTGGTAATTGACTTTGGCCATTTCCACGTTTTGAATTGCCTCTTTGAGGTCCGGCCGTGTGACCAGAGCCGCGTTCCGGAATTCCTCCATGGACATTAACTCGTCGGTGTAATCGAACGGCCCGCCGACGTCGAACTGCTCAATCGGCGTTCGATCGTTGAGAAGCATCAAAAGCTGGATTTTGGCCGTCCGCAGATTCACCAGGGCAGTTTCAAAATCGGACTCGAACTGAACGCGCTGCAGTTCCAGGCGATCCAGATCGACCTGGGCCATGTCGCCAGCGGCAAAACGCTTGCGGCTGATATCCAGCTCGTGGTCCCAGTAGACGAGATTCTGTTTGGCGTTCTCCAGCACCGCTTTAGCTTGCAAGGTCTGCACGAAGGCGCTGCGCAGGTTGAAAACCAGATTTCGTTCCTGGTCTGAATAGGCGGATACCGCGACATCGGTCGACTTCTTTGCGGCTTCCAGTCTCAACTCCCGCTTGTGCCGACGCTCGTGCAGATAGCTCACCGACCCGTACGGAAACGCGTTGGCGAAAGGCCGGTAGACGTTTTGCCCGGATGCGCTGGCCTGCGTTGCGAACGGGTCGAGCTGGTCGAGTCCCGCCGTCAGGTCGGGGTTAGGACGGAGATAAGCGGTGACCTCCTCGGCTCGCGACTCGTCGATGTTGAGCTGGGCGGCTTTCAAAGTCGGGTTTGCGGCTTCGAACTTGTCCTTCAGTTGCTGCCAGGTGAAAACCGTTTGCGCCGGGAGGCTCTGTGTCAGGAGCCCCACAATGACAAGCCCATTGCGGACCAGCGGGTGCGCAAAGAGTGGATGCCATGGTGTCGTTGATCGGGCGCTGTTCATGAGTTGGTCGGGAGTCATCCGGGGATCGGCAGACCTTGAAGTTAGCCCCATCCAGTACGCAATGCCAGTGATCTTGCTTCCAAACTCCGTGTCGTTCGATTATCTTTTGCCGTACATGGATAATCGTCTGGCCAGCCCTCTGTCGAATCGATTGACCTCGCCGTCTTAAGGACAGGGGCTGTGGTCTTACGGCCGAAGGGCTTGGCAGACTGACGGATTCGCCCTACCATGCTGTGCATGGCACGCGCGAACCTCAGCGAGGGGACAACAGGTTCGGATCAATCTTCGAGCAGGCAGCCGGATGGAGGACGAATTCGGCTGGTTCTCCTCGACGATCGCGTGCTGTTTCGAGAGAGTCTCGCCCAGCTCCTGGCTTCAGCGCAGGATCTTGAATTGCTGGCCTCGTGCTCGACGCCGTCAGAAGCCTTGAGAAGCCTGAAGGCATCCAAGGTCGACGTCCTGCTGGTGGATTCCAGCATGGCCAGGGAATTCATCCCATCCGCTCGCAAGATCCGGCGCCAGACGAAATCTCTGGTTGTCGCCAGGGAAATCGACGCGACTGCTTCGGCTCTGGTGCTGAAGTGCGGCGCATCGGGGATCTTCGTGGAGTCGGATTCTTCGAGCCGGCTGCTTCAGGCGATCCGGCGCGTCGCGAATGGGGAGGTTTGGGTCGATCGAGAGACGATCCAGCTCCTCGCGGAAAGGTACCCGCACTATGAGGATGGCTGGGGGCGCGGCCTTACGGATAGGGAGCAGATCGTGCTGAACGGCGTGGTTGACGGCCTGGCCAACAGAAAGATCGGGGACCAGATGGGCTTGTCGGAATCCACGATAAAAGCGACGCTGCAACAGTTATTCAACAAGGCCGGAGTCCGCACCCGAAGTCAGCTGGTCAGGATGGCGCTGGCTGGTCCGCCGGTGTCAGGTTCCAGGGGGGGGCAGAAGGACGACAGGATCCGTGCATTGCACGAATCATAGGAGATCTCTGTACTGCTCGAGTGCCACGCGAACGAGTTGCGCGCGGGTGCGCACGCTGGTCTTGGCGAAGAGCTGCTGCAGCGTGTTTTTAACGGTGCTCTCGGAGACTTCCATGCGAGTCGCTATTTCCTTGTTGGTAAGCCCTTGCACCAGGAAGCGGAGCACGTCCATCTCCCGGTTGTTCAACGAGGCCCGGTCATGAGATTCGAGATTGGACGAACCGGAGGCGGCATCGCCAGTCTCCTCCGTGACGTCCGCGATGATCGCGGCCAGTTTCGGCGTTGCTCCCTCCTTGTATGTTGAGAACCAGACGTCCGCGGTGAAGGATTCTCCATTGTCCCGATGGCCCCGGCATTGCATTGTTGCCCGGAACTGTGGGGCCTCTTCCCACCGCAGGGCATGGTGCAGTTCGGGCAGGAACGCCGCGATTGGGTTGCCCGTTAGTTTTTCGCTTCGTGGCGCCATGAGCTCCTCCGCGGCGTGATTGGCCAGTTCGATGAAGCCGCGCTCATCGACGGTCACGATCGCCGCGGGGCTGGTCTCGACCAGAGCCTTCAGACGCTCCTGCGCCACCAGGGTCAACCTGCGGTTGCGCACCAGTTCCGCAACAAACAGTCCGCACCCGACGAGGGCGACTGTCTCGAAAGCCAGACGAACAGTTGACTGGTCCAGCGAGCTGAAACGTTCGGCGAGGACCGCGCAGCACACGCCAAGCAGGACCAGCACCCACCTGGGGAGGAATCCTGCCGCGAGCATGATGGGGAACAAATAGAGAAAGCCGAACGCGAAAAACGGTTTGGTCCACGCGTCTGCCACGGCGACGGCCAGGATGATCGCGCCGCTGACCAACAAAACCGAGGTTCGGTTACGCTCTTCCCACACTCTTTCCAGGCGCCACATGGATTCTCGCTGGTGGATTGACTATTATGCCACCGGTGCCCGTCTCCCTCCCGCAATCAAACGATTAATCGCAAGGTCCCGATGAGTATCCGGTGGAGTTTGCGACGATTCCCGCTCTGTACCTTACGGCTCCTTGCATTACGAGCCCTTGCAGCGGATCCAGGGCCCGGCGCGCCAATCAAATGATTGTCCACAAGAAATCGAGGCTGATTCACCAGTTGAGGAGTCGCCGGGCGACCGTGGCCGGAGGCGAGCGGGGGTCCGAAACCGGACCGAACATTTTGACCTTGTTTGAAATACGTTTCCTGCGTATCCTGGGTGATGACGACGCGGCGGTTCGGCCTGCACACTTCCATTGCCGGCTCGCTCGAAAATGCCGCGCTGGAAGCGGCGCGCGTGGGCGCGAACACGTTTCAGATTTTCTCCTCCAGCCCGCGAATGTGGCGGGCACGGGCGCCCGATGCGGCGGCGGTTCGCCGATTCCGGTCCCTGCGCGAGAAGCACGATCTGCGGCCGCTGGCGATCCACGACAACTACCTGATCAACATGGCCTCGTGCAACGAAGCCATGCGGGTGCAATCGATGCAGGCGTTCCGCGGCGAGCTGGAGCGCGCGCTGATCATTGGGGCGGAGTACGTGGTGGCGCATCCGGGCAATTGTAAGGGCCACGCGCCGGAAGAGGGCATTATCGCGCTGGTGCGATCGCTGGTGGAAGCGGCGCGCGGTCTGGCTACAACCGGCCTGACGGTTCTGCTGGAGAACATGGCGGGCGCCGGGTCCACGCTGGGCAGCCGCTTCGAGGAACTCGCCGCGGTGCGCCGGTACACTGGCGAATTCAGCGATCTGGCCATCGGGTTCTGCGTAGACACCTGCCACACCCTGGCCGCCGGCTTCGACATCTCGACCGCCGAGGGCCTGCGCTCCACCGTGGCGGAGATCGATCGAGTGCTGGGATGGGCCAACGTTCCGGTGATACACGCCAACGATTCGAAAACGCCGCTGGGCTCGCATCTGGACCGGCATCAGAACATTGGCCAGGGCTACATTGGGGAGGACGGGTTCCGGCGCATTCTGAATCATCCCAGGCTGCGCGGGAAGGCGTTTATCCTGGAGACGCCGGTGGACGAGCCGGGCGACGAGGTCAGGAATCTGGAGACGCTGAAGCGGCTGGCGCGGGCGAAACCGCCGCGATGAAGAACCTGGACACGGCCACACGACGCGCCGCAACCCGGCGGATCGACAGCCCTTACACTTTTGGTGAGTCCGCAGGGCCGCCTCCCGCGTCTCTCAGTGAGAGAACGTATGCAACCATCCAGAAAAGTGATCGATCCGATAACCAACGGGCCAACGCCCGTCGCCCTGCCCGTGGCTCCAACAGCGGGGTTTCGGGTATTCAGCCGCATTGTCGACTGGGTGACCACCGATCGCATGCAGTTGCTCAACATCACCGAACGAATTAACGAGATCGTACACCGCAGCGGCATTCGCGACGGTCTGGTTCATCTGCAGTCGCTGCACACGACGTCCGCGGTCTTCATTAACGAATGGCAGGATGCCCTGGTTCACGACGTGAAGGGCTTCTTCGAGCAGATTGTGTCCCAGGAGCAGTACTACCGGCACAACGACCCCACCTATTCCGACTGCGAGCGCCGCAACGCGGACTCGCACATGCGCGGCATGCTGATGGGGCAGACACTCTGTCTGCAGGTGCGCAACGCGGCCGTGCTGCTGGGGACGTGGCAGAGCATTATTTTCGCCGAATTCGACGGGCCGCGAAGCCGCTCCCTCGCCGTGCAGGTTTCCGGCGTATAATCCCTGTGGGGATGGCGCGCCTGTTCACGTTCGATATCGCCGCGAAGTTGTTGCCGCGGGTGCGAGCCGCGTTGCGCCAGGCCATCGACCTTCGCCAGGACTATCAGCAGACCGAACAGGAACTGAGCTCCGCGCAACAGCGGATCACCATGCTGGGGGGCGCCCTGGTGGACACGCGCGAGCTGCTCAACGTACGCGCGCGGCGGGACGCCAGCGTGACCGCGCTGCGGCAGACCATCGAATCCATTCAGGACATGGGCTGCCTGATCAAAGACCTGGACACCGGTCTGGTGGATTTCCCGACGCTGTACCGCGGGCAGGAAGTGCTGTTGTGCTGGAAGCTGGGCGAGGCGGAGATCGGGTGGTGGCACGGGATGGACGACGGATTCGCCGGGCGAAAGCCTATTGACGCGGAGTTTTTGGCCGAGATTTCGGACGAGTGAGGTCCGGGGGGCGTCCGACGCAGATCGATCCGCGACGATTGGGCCAGAGCGTAGAATGGGTGGTGTCTCTCGATGGGCGACTCCACATTCATCACTCGCGTTCGCCTGCAGAACTACAAGAGCATTGGCCGCTGTGATGTAAGCCTCGGCGCACTGACGTTCCTCGTTGGACCAAACGGCGCCGGAAAGAGCAATTTCGTCGACGCGCTTCGCTTTGTTGCGGAGGCGTTGCGGACCACGCTCGAGCTTGCCCTTCGCGACCGCGGCGGAATCGGCGAGGTACGCCGGAGATCCGCCGGGCACCCCAACCACTTCGCACTTGGACTGGACTTCGCACTGGGGGACAGGATCGGCACTTACTTCTTCCGGATCGGCGCCAAACCCCGCGGCGCCTGGGAAGTGCAGGAGGAATCGTGCCACATTGCGCCAACGCGGTTGGCGGACTATCACTTCTCTGCGCATTTTCGAGTGGAATCGGGCAATGTCCGGGAGTGCTCTGCATCGACCTACCCGCCGGCCGCGCCCGATCGCCTGTACCTGGTGAACGCGGCCGGCCTGCCCGAGTTCCGTCCCTTGTACGATGCGTTGTCCTCGATGGGATTCTACAATCTGAATCCGGACAAGATCAAGGAGCTGCAGTCACCCGGTCCGGGGAACATTCTGGCCAGGGATGGGTCCAATATAACCAGCGTTTATGAGAACCTGTCTCGGGACAACGGACTGGCCAGCGACAGGGTTATCGACTATCTGAGTCAGGTGGTCCCCGGCGTAAGGGGTGTCGATGTGAAGATGCTGGGCCCGAAGCAGACACTTGAGTTCCGTCAGGTGGTGGCGGGCTCGAAGGATCCATGGCGATTCCTTGCCGCCAACATGTCCGATGGCACACTGCGGGCATTCGGCGTACTGGTCGCGCTGTTCCAGACGGCAAACGGCAAAGGGGCGATTCGCCTGGTTGCGTTGGAAGAACCAGAAAGCGCCCTTCACCCTGGTGCGGCCGGCGTACTCCTCGACAGTCTGACTGAAGTCTGCCAAAGGACCCAGGTACTGGTGACCAGCCACAGTCCCGATGTCCTGGATGAGCCCAATATCTTCGGCGACATCATCGCGGTACAAGGCGATTCAGGGTCGACGGAACTGGCGCCACTCGACGACGCCGCGCGCTCCGCACTCAAAGACCGGTTGTACACCGCGGGTGAACTGATGCGGGCCGGACAGCTGAAGCCGGATTCCGCGTACCTGGAAAGGGTACGCCAGGGCCACCTGTTCGACGGGGACTCGCTTGATTGAGGCTGGCTTCATCGTGGAGGGACACGGTGATGTGAAAGCCGTGCCCGTGGTGTTTCGGCGCGTCGTGGAGTGGCAGTTTCCAGGGTTACCGATGGTGCTGCGCGACCCCTTCAGAGTGCCGCGGGACAAGTTGAAAAAAGATGGTGAACTGGAGCGGACGGTCGAGTTTGTGTCGCGACAGCTTAAAGGGCGCCGCGCGATCCTGATTCTGATCGACAGCGAAGGGGACTGCCCCGCCACGCTGGCGCCATCGCTGCTGCGCCGCGCCACAGAAGCCCGGAGAGATCTGCCGATTGGGGTGGTCCTTGCGAAGCACGAATTCGAGAACTGGTTCATAGCGGCCGCCTCCTCCATCGCGGGCCAACGAGGCTTGGCGCCTGATCTGACGAGCCCGGCGGAACCGGAGGCCGTACAGGGCGCCAAAGAGTGGCTCAGCGCCAGAATGATTGGGCGGCCTTACAAAGAGACGACCGATCAGGAACCTCTGGCTCGTCTGTTTGACATTGAGGGCGCTCGGAAGAGCGCGTCGTTCGACAAGCTATGCCGCGAAGTGTCGCGGATCGTCTCGGCGGCCACCGGCGCGTCCTGAGAGAGATCGTCGAGCCGCGATGCGGGTATAATGTCCCCACCGGCCCATGACACCGCGAGACAACGCAAGCGCGCCCCGGCTGCCCTGGCTGAGCATGGCCGCCACCATCGTCCTCGCCGCCGCGCTTCTGGTTTGGTTCCGGCAGGATCTTCGGGAACGGACGGAGGGCTACGCCGCGGCGCGGGCGAGCGCGGGTCCGGCGTTGCGCGCGACGACGCTGGGCGATTCTGTCCGGATCACGTGGCCGGCGGGCGCGCGGGCGGCGGCGCTCTCCATCAAAGACGGCGACGCGTGGCACAGGATCGAGCTTAACCAGCAGGCTGTTGCCGCCGGGCAGTTTCTGTACCGGCCGACCTCCACGGAGGTGCTGGTGCGTCTGGTGGCGACCGATGGCGTTACCGAATCCGTGCGATTGCTGGGGCTTACTCCGCATCACGAGGCTGTTCCCGCACCCGCGCCCCCACCCGCGCCGGTGGTGGAAGTGGCGCAGGAAAAACCGGCGGCGCCGCCGGTAGAGCAGACGGCGGACCGCGCGCTGGCGCCGGCAGAGGAACCCGCACAGAAGCGGGTGTCCCCGGAGAAGGCAGATCGCAAGACGCCGGTTCCTCTGCCCCAGGCGCTGCGGTCGATCCACGGCGCGGTTCGCGTGGACGTCCGGGTGGTGATCGCCGGGAACGGAAAGGTGCAGTCCGCCGAGCTGGCGAAGCCGGCCGAGAGCCCCTATTTCAATCGATTGTCGCTGGCGGCGGCGCAGGGGTCGCGATTCCGGGACTCCGCGGGCGGCGGCTCGCTGGTGCTGCACTACGAGTACACGCGCGAGGGCGTGCGGATTACCGAGGCTGCGCCGTAGCGGCTTCCCGTCCGAAGGCCACGCCGTGGCGCTCGCGGCCGAGAGCGGTCATGATCATGGCGAAAACGAACACCGTTGCCGCGGTCATGGCCATGGCGTTGGCGTAGCTGGTGTGCTGGGCAAAGCGCGCCTCCATCCAGCCAACGGATCCGGCCAGCAGCACGCCGCACTGGTAGGCAAAGCCGGGCAGGAAACCGCGGACGGAGTCGGGAGACAGCTCGGAGAGGTGGGCCGGAATGACACCCCAGGCCCCCTGCACCATGAACTGGATCAGGAAACCGCCCAGCGCCAGCAGCGCGACGCGCGGCGCGTACGCCCACAACGGCACCACGCAGATGGCGCCCGCCAGCGCGATCAGCATGGCGCGGCGGCGGCCGAAGCGGTCGGACACGAAACCGAAGACCACCCCGCCGATGATCGCTCCCACCATGGAGATGGCCGACAACACCGCGCGCGGCACCGGTTGCAGATGCCAGGCCCGCT
>CAYVPZ010000070.1:0-11980 GCA_964453955.1 uncultured Solibacteraceae bacterium
ACAAGAGCGGCACGCGCAAGGACGAGCTGCTGCTGCCCAAGGAAGAGCTGAACCGGGTGTGGGTGCTGCGCAAGGTGCTCAGCCCGCTGTCGCCGGTGGAATCGATCGAATTGCTGCTGGATAAATTGAATAAGACGCGGTCGAACGGGGAGTTTTTGTCGTCCATGAGCGGGTGAGGGGCATAGCCGTACCGCTGATGACGCCAAGTCGCTTGAGCGCGGATCAAGCCGGCAAAGAGCTGTGTGATCGTGTGAGGCTCCTTGTGGAACCGTTCTACCGACGCGATGATCCGACCGCGCCGGATAAACTCTCTCACTACACGTCGCTGGCAAGCGCGCAGAACATTCTTGCCTCGGGTGAGATTCGTGCCTCAGATGCTTTCTACCTCAACGATGGCTCAGAGGTCTCCTACGGCGCGGGGCTGATTGCGGAACGCCTCAAGGGCGAACCATCGATCCTGTCCCGCTTGCACGAGCACTTCGACATTGCCGCGCGGAGCGGACCAGACAGCCGGATCTTGCGGTCCGTTCGTTCACTGAGGATGTATGTGTTTAGCCTCAGCGAGAAAGGGGATCTGTTGAGTCAGTGGCGGGCTTATGGCGGATCGGGAGGTGGCGTTGCCATCGGGTTTAATCGCGCGAAGTTACCATCACTCCGTCTCGATGAGCCGCATCAGATTCCACAGCCGGAGGTATTCCCGCTGATCTATGACCACGAACTGCAAGGCAGGGTCGTTGATTCGGTTGTCGAGACAGCACGGGACATCTCCGGGCGGCTCGCCCTCGGCGTGGAAAATAAGCAGGTTTTCCTCCAAGACGCGGCAGGCCAGCTCTGCTGGACCTCACTGTTGTTCAAGAATCCTGCTTTCTTCGAGGAACAGGAGTGGCGGCTCCTCTTCATGGGCGTGCCAGATGCGACAGTGAAGTTCCGAGTTGGAAGACAGGGATTGATTCCCTATGCTGAGATTCCGTTTGATCGAAGGATCGTGACCAAGGTTGTGCAGGGTCCGCTTCTAGACCCGGCGATTGGCGAAGGCGCACTCGAGCGATTTCTGGATTCCGAGGGCTACTCCCACGCGCTGCCAATCGAGCGTTCCCGCATCCCTCTCCGCGCGCTCTAGGCGACGGGGTACTGCGGCTTCCAACTGATAGTATGGCTATATGGCCTCCCGGAAAATGACCTTTACCATCCCCGAGGACGTGGCTGCGCAGTTCGTGCACCGGATTCCGGCCCGGGACCGTTCCCGATACGTTGCTCAGGCAATCGCGGCCAGGCTGCGCGAGCGTGAGGAGCGAATGATCCGCGCCTGCGAGATTGCAAATGCGGACCCTGATGGTCTCAGGATCGAGCGGGAGTGGGATGAGTTGAGAGACGAAGCCGACCGGGTCGAGGAGCCGTGGGACGTTGCCGAAACGCGGTGAAGTTTGGTGGGTCCGGCTCGATCCCACCATCGGATCGGAGATTGCCAAGACAAGACCCTGTCTGATCTTCTCCAGTAGTGTCGTGAACGAGCGCAGGAGGACTGTCGTCGTCGTGCCCCTGTCCAGTTCCCCTCGGCCGGCGCCGCCACTTCACGTGCTTGTTCGTTGCGGTAATCGGCAGGCGGTCGCGGTCACGGATCAGATTCGCGCGGTTTCCAAACAGCGGCTGGATCGGTTCCTGGGCGCACTTTCTCCCGAACACCTCGAAGCCGTTGAACAGGGAGTTCGGGAGGTGCTGGAACTCAGCTGATCTCTCCGGCATCTCGCCCCTGATGGCTCACAAGCGGCGCCTCGCGCTCCCGCGTTGCGCCCAAGGCCGCCGATGCGGTGTGATGGACCCATGAAACGGTTGCGATGGATCCTCCTGCTGGCGGCGCTGACCGCTGCGTTCCTCAGTGCCGCGGAGAATGTCGTCTACGTCGGCACCTACACCGGAAAAGGCAGCCAGGGAATTTATGCCTGGCGCTTCGATCCGGCCACGGGCGGGCTCTCGGAAGTGGGACTGGTTGCCGAGACCGCGAACCCTTCGTTCCTCGCCATCCATCCCAACGGAAAGTTCCTCTACGCCGTTAACGAGACCAGCGCCGGCTCGGTCACCAGCTTTTCCATCGACGCGAAAACCGCGAAACTCACCGAGTTGAACCACCTCCCCTCCGGCGGCGCGGACCCCTGCCACCTCGTCGTGGACCCCACCGGGCACGCGCTCATCGTGGCCAACTACACGGGCGGCAGCGTGTCGTCGTTCCCGCTGGCGGCCGATGGCACGCTCGGCAACGCAGTCAGCTTTTTCCAGCACCGCGGTTCCAGCGTCAACAAAGCGCGGCAGGACGCGGCGCACGCGCACGACGTCGCCCTCTCTCGCGACAACCGCTTCGCGATCATCTGCGATCTCGGCATGGACAAGCTGATGGTCTATCGTTTCGACCCCAAAACCGGAGCCCTCACCGCCAACGATCCACCCTTTGCGAACCTGCAACCGGGGTCCGGACCGCGCCATTTCGTCTTCGACGCAGCCGGCCGGCATGGCTACGCGATCAGCGAGCTGGCTTCCACCATCACCACCTTTAACTGGGACGCGAGCCGCGGCGCGCTGCGCCAGATCCAGACGGTTTTCACGCTGCCCGCCGATTTCCACGGCGAGAACACCACGGCGGAGATCGCCATTCATCCGTCGGGCCGGTTCCTCTATGGCTCGAATCGCGGCGACGACAGCCTGGCCTTGTTCATGATCGACCCGGTGACCGGCAAGCTGAAGCCGGCCGGGCGCTTCCCCACCGGAGGCCGCACCCCGCGAAGCTTCGCCATCGATCCCACCGGCAGGTGGCTGCTGGCGGCGAACCAGGACACCAACGACATCGTAGTGTTCCAGATCGACCGGGAAACGGGTGCGCTCACGCCAACGGGCCGGCGGCTGCAGGTTTCGCAGCCGGTGTGCGTGCTGTTCGATGTTCGTTAGAATGGAGATTCCGGCGGAATCCTCTCCATATCCATATGAAGCCATCACAGACTCCTAAAAATCCCTGCTTTTCTTCCGGGCCCTGCGCGAAGCGGCCGGGCTGGACACTTGACGTTCTGAAGGGGGCCGCGGTCGGGCGGTCGCACCGGGCGAAGATAGGCAAAAACAAACTGGCGGAAGTGATCGATCGCAGCAAAAAGCTGCTCGGCGTGCCGGCGGACTACGTCCTCGGCATCGTTCCCGCGTCCGATACGGGAGCCCTCGAGATGGCCCTGTGGTCGCTGCTCGGCGAGCGCGGCGTGGACGTATTCTCGTGGGAAAGCTTCGGCAGCGGCTGGGCGAACGACTGCAAGAACCAGCTCAAGCTGAAAGACCTGCGCCTGTTCAAAGCCGATTACGGCAAGCTGCCGGACCTCGGCCAGGCAGACTGGAATCGCGATGTGGTGTTCACGTGGAACGGAACCACGTCGGGCGTTCGGGTGCCGAACGGCGACTGGATTGCCGGCGGCCGCGAGGGCCTGGCGATTTGCGATGCCACCTCGGCGGTCTTCGCCATGGAGATTCCCTGGGACAAGCTGGACGTGGTGACGTGGTCGTGGCAGAAGGTGCTGGGCGGCGAGGCTGCGCATGGCATGCTCGCGCTCAGCCCGCGCGCGGTGAAACGGCTGGAAACATACTCGCCCGATCGGCCGCTGCCGAAGATTTTCCAGATGAGCAAGGGCGGCAAGCTGTTGGCCGGCATTTTCGCGGGCGAAACAATCAACACGCCCTCCATGCTGGCCGTTGAGGATGCGCTCGACGGGCTGAAGTGGGCGGAAAGCATTGGCGGTCTGCCGGCCCTGCTGGCGCGATCGTGTGCGAACCTCGGGGTGATCGAGGATTGGGTGGCGGCATCGTCGTGGGCGGCGTTCCTCGCCGCGGAGAAAGCGATTCGCTCGAGCACGTCCATCTGTCTGAAGATCGTCGATCCCGCATACACTGCGCTGTCGGTGGACGATCAGGCGAAGCACGCCAAGTCCATCGTCTCGCTGCTCGATAAAGAGGGCGCCGCCTGGGACATCGGCGCGTACCGCGATGCGCCGTCGGGCCTGCGAATCTGGGGCGGCGCCACCGTGGAAGCGTCCGATCTGCGGCTCCTCATGCCCTGGCTCGACTGGGCATTCGACGAAGTGAAGAAGACGTTCTAACTCGTGGCGGACGTTGCTGCAGGCCAAAGGCCTGCTCCACATCGGGGCAAGGCGGCCTGCGAGGCCGCCGCAGGCTACGAGCCTGCCCCACTCCGAATCGTCGCAGGTAGCGAAGATTCCTGGCAAGCTGTGGAGCAGGCGCGTTCGACCTTGTCACTGTTTCGGTTTGGCCTGGGGCTGGGCTGAGGGCGCCAGCGGCGGAGCCAACTCTTCCGCCGCTCCGAACTTGATGTCGGATTCGGCGCCGAACTTGTGGTAGTTGCGGAAGTCGATCGAGTTCTTCGCGCACGCCGACATGCCGCGGTGGCATACCAGCACGTCCGAATGCACGGGAAGCAGAAAACGCTTCTGCCCCAACAGAACATACTCGTAGTCGAGGGCGGTTTCGGCGGTGTCGGCAGGGAACGCCTTGGGGATGTCCTCGGCGCTGAACTCGACCCGCAGCGCGCGCCCGGTCGCCTTCTCGAACCAGATGGTGCCGCTATACGCCGGCTGGACGGCCTGGCCGCCCTCGTGAATGGTCCAACGCGAGTGCGGCTGATCGACGCTGAAGTCGTACATCAGGGTCTCGGAGCGATGCAGCGTGGCGGCCCGCACAAAGGTGAAGTGCGCCTGGGTGGCCGGGTGAAGAAGTCCCATCAGAATTGTGCCGAACTCGCCGGTGGACCACGCCCGGTCGCCCACCTTTTCGGGATTCACCTTCTTCCCGTCGATCTGCACGTTCTTGTACTCTTCCTTGTTATTGTTCCAGACCACTTCTTCCGAGACCACGTCCTGGGGCTTCCACAGGGTGCCCGCATGCGTCTCGCTGTAATACCGCGTCACCATTTCCTGGCACATGTAATTGGGCAGCCCATCGGTGAAAGTGAAAGCGAGCTCGCGGGCCTTCTCCAGAAACTCCGCGTGAGGGTCGGGCTTTGCTTCCGCCGGCAGCCGCCGCTCCTCGCGTTCGCCGGTTGAAGCGTCGGCGACTTCGGTTTCGGCTGGCTGGGGCTGGGGCTTGCCGGGCTTCACCACCGGGCGGGCGTCGGCATCCGCATCCGGGGCCTCCTCAGTGGATGCGGTGGTCGCCGGCTTGCCGAACTTCAGTTTCGGATGCGCGTCCTCGTCGGGGTCCTTTCCCGCCGTGTTCACAAGGGTGGTGGGCTGTGCTTTCAAATGAATCCTGACGGCGAAGTACTCCTCCTCTTCGTCCTCCTGCGCTTCGACGTCCACCAACTGGCCGAGCGAAATCTCCTTAAGCGTAACCGCGGTCTCGCCGTCCAGGAATTTCGTGTCTTTGGTCAGGTGGAAGGTAATGACGCGGTGATCCTTTGTCTCGACTACGATGTGGTCCAGGGCCATCTCGCCGACCTGTCCGCTGGCCTTCATCAGGTCCTCGTCCTTGTTCTTCTTCTTTTTGATGCCGGGAAGCTGCGGGTACGGCTGAGTCTGGTGCTGTTGTCCGGGATAGGGGCTGGAGGGCGCCTGGCTGGAAGGCGGCATGCCCAGCGGCGCGTCCTGCGCCATAAGGCCGGCCGCTAACGCCAGGAACGGTACGATCGCGAAAAACCGTCTCACTCTCCCCTGACTGACGGCTGAACGGGGTCCGTGGTTACTTCCGTGGCTGGGCATCTTTGTCGTCCGGCAGCGGCGGCGGCGGATTGTCGGTGTCGAACTTGAGGGTCACATTCGTGCCGTACTTTTGATACAAACGGAACTCGACTTCGTTTTTCGTGGTGATACGGCCCACCCGCGAAAGCACCACCACCCTGGTCGGCAGCAGATACGGGGTGTCGCCGATGTTGGTGAAATCGTAGTCGAGCACGATGGAGGCCTGCTTGATGGCGAACCCCGCCGGGAGTACCGGCTCCAGCGTGGAGCGCAGCACCACTTCCATGTCCTTGTCGACGTAGATGTCCCCGCGATACGCCGGGACAATCTCATCCTTCTTCTCGTAGACCACGTGATAACGGGAGTGAGGCTGATCGATGTAGTACGAAAAGACGTAGCAAAGATGGCCGCGCAGCTTCCCCCAGTGGTCCCATTCGAAAGTCGCTTCGGAGGCGGGGTCGAAGATGTCCTTCAACTGGCTGCCAAACTCGCCCGCCGAAAGGGTCCCGCCGAGGCTCCAGTAATCGCGCGCTTTGTCCGTGCCGGCCACGTTGATCAGCTCGTAATCCTCTTTCTGCTCGAAGTAGGTGAGCTTGGTCATGATTTTGTCGAGGGTCACCCAGTTATCGCCGCCGCTGGGGTCGTAGTAGCGGCGGGTCATCTGCAGGCAGATGAAATTGGGAAGCTGCTTGGTGTAGCTCAGGGCATACTCGCGCACCGTCTCGATGATGCGCTTCTGCTCGATGGAGTCCGGAGGGGGCCGCACCGGAGGTGGCACGGGCTTGGGCGCCTCCACCACCGGCGGCGGCGCAGGCAGGCTCGCCGACCCCATGCTCATCGCTTCGAGCGCCTTGCGCGTTTTCGGCCCGGCGCCCATCGCCTCCAGCGCCTCCAGGTGGTCGCCATCCAAGTGTTCGGTCAGCTTGACGGTGCGCAGGTATTGCGCCACCTGCACGTCCGGGTACTTCAATTCCGTCACCGAAGAGCGAATGAAATCAGTAAGTTGCGCCACGGTCATCGGCAGCTCCGCGGAAGCCGCGAAAACCGAAAACACCAGGGCCGTCAAGCAGATACGCGCGAATCTCATCACTGGCCTATGGAGAATAGACGACGGCGGCGCACTTTCTGTTGCGGCGTCGTCGCGGGATACGAACTTTCAATTGCCTTCAGCGCCACCGGCGCCATGATGCGGTACCCCTTGCTGTTGGGATGCAGACCATCGTCGGAGAGGTCCGGCTTGAGAAAACCCGCGGCGTCCACCACCTCGGAATAGTAGTCGACGAAGGTGTGTTCCTTCTCCCCGCAGAAGCCCTGAATCCAGCGGTTCAACTCGCGAATCTGCTCGGGCGGGCGCCACGTCGACCGTTCGAAGTCCGGGTTGACGTCCTTATGGTAATCGCTCACCGGCAGAAGCGTCGCGATCAACACTTTGATCCCGTTGAATTGCGCCAGCTCGGCCATTGCGCGGATGTTGTTCTCCACCGCGTGGACCGGTATGCCCCGGCCAATATCGTTGGTGCCGCCGAAAATCACCACCGCGAACGGGCGCAGGCGGACCACGTCGGCCTCGAACCGGCCCAGCATCTCGTCCGTGGTCTGGCCGGAGATGCCCCGGTTGACGAAATCCTGTTCGGGGAAGTATTCGTTCAGGCGCCAGCTGTCGGTGATGCTGTCGCCCATGAAGACGATGCGCGGTTTGTTTGGGTTAGCGGGGGGCATGCGGGAATTCGTGTCGGCGTATCGTGCCAGGTTGTCCGGGTCGGGGCCATGGAGCGCGTGATCGGTACTGTCCATCAGCGCGGCGAAATGCGATTCGAGGCGCACCACCGAATCGCGCAGTTCGGTGAACTGATCCTGCGCCGTCTTTGGAAATGGGTATGGTTTGGGAACCGCGTCGGCCAGCGCCAGATAGGCGCGCATGGAGGTGAGGAAGCGATAGCTCGCGTCCAGCCCGGTGGGGGCATGGCGCAGGCTGTCCAGAGCCTGGCGTGCGCCCACCAGCAGCGGCGCTCCCGCTCGCGACAGTTCCGGCGTGGAAACCATGGTGGCCTCCACCAGTTGCAGAATACGCGTTTCCAACTGGATAGTCTCCTGGCGGGAGAGCAGCGCGGAGGTCGGCCCGAGTTGCTGTGCGACAAGGGTGCCCGCCAGGCCCAGCACCAGACACAGCCCGACAAAACGGCGGCCAACCCTCTTCGGCAACCCGCTATGGAACATTCGACTCTTTTTCCAACTGTAGCGTGATGGTCCCGATCACGAAGGGCATGCGAATGCGGAGCTGCACCGGCAGATGGCGCGCGTCGTCGGTCAGCCATACCAGCATGCCCGCGTTTCGCGAGTACAGCACGCCGTTGAAGATGTTCGCCTCGCAGCGGACCGTCTTGAACTTCCCCAGCTTCGCGGTGACCACATCCTCGCGATCCTGCACGTCGATGTGAACGTTGGCGGCCTTGCGGCCGTTGCTGGTGGGGATTTGCACGGACTGGCCGGGCTCGAGGTGCATGCCCCGCAACACGTACAGCCCGCCAATCACGTCGCTGACACAGGCAGCCGGGAGGTCGGTTTCGCCGTTCCTGAGCACCGTGTTCTTCAACAAATCGCGCTCCACCCACGCCACCTTGCCGCGGTCGTAGTCGAAGCGAACCGAAGTGCGTCGGTGGCGCTTACCCTCCAGGGAGTCCAGTTCACTGGCGTGGGCGCAGAAGGTGTCGCCGGTGAGTTGCGCCGTGTAGGTATCGTTCAGGGTGAACAACCTGGACACCAGACCGGCGGACAGCAGATGCACGGTGACGCTTTCGGTGTGGTCCGGGCCGCGCGCCAGCGTGAGGCTGACGTTGCCGGCATAGACGAATCGCCACTCCACCCCGTAGTAGAGCGACTCGCCCGGGGCTTCCGCCGGCGGGGACGCGGACAACAAGGTCGTCAGCACGCAGACGATCGGCGCGCAGCGGAGGAAGAACATCCACCTCCAAGTATAGTCGCCCATAATTGAGGGTATGGAGCCTCCGCCCCCGGACGTTCTGGTGACGCCCATGACCGCGGACGACTGGCCTTCGGTCCGCGAAATCTACAGCGAAGGCATTGCCACCGGCCACGCCACCTTCGAAAAGGCTCCGCCGGATTACAGCGTGTGGGATGCTGCCCACCTGCGCACTTGCCGTCTGGCCGCGCGGGCTGGCGGCGAAGTGGTGGGGTGGGCGGCGCTCAGCCCGGTATCGGGACGCTGCGTCTATGCCGGCGTGGCCGAGGTGAGCGTCTACGTGGGCCAGAAGGCGCGCGGCCGCGGGATTGGGCTGGCGCTGCTGTGCGCTCTGGTGGAGGAGTCCGAGCGGGCCGGCCTGTGGACGCTGCAGGCGGGGATCTTCCCGGAGAACACGGCCAGTATCGACATCCACGGCAAGGCTGGCTTCCGCATTGTGGGGGTGCGGGAAAAGCTGGGCGCGATGGACGGCCGCTGGCGCGACGTGGTGCTGATGGAACGGCGCAGCACGGTGGTGGGGGAGGGGTGAGAATACAGAAATGGACGTCACGCTTCCGGCGGATTTGAGGAAACAGATCGAGCAGGAGCTCGCTGGCGGCCGCTTTCAAAGCCCCGATGAGCTGATCGAACAGGCGGTCAGATATTTCCTGAGCGAGCGCCAGCGTGGACAACGGCGGCTCGATGCGCTGCGGAGAATCGGCCAGGCGGTTGATCGGGCGGGACTGTATGAGCGAGTCCTGGTTCCGGGCCAGGAATGAGGGCAAAAGGCGTCACTCGTCTGCTGGCAATGACTTGTATCCCGTCAGGGAGTGGGGCGCGCTTGCACCGAGAGAGATGCAAGACGAGGGCGAGTTTACGGAGTGGCTAAAGCAACAGTTGTCGTCGCCTAAGACGCGGCAGATCGTGAGCCATTTGCTCGCGCAGTCGCGGAGTTGACGTGACGGCGCAGCTTTCAAACCCCCAGCGCCGCGCCCGGGTACTCGGTGAGCTTCTCGCGGCCTTGGATGTGGTCGAGGTGATGCTGCATGTGTGCGATGTAGTCCTCAATCAGGAACCCCAGCGTCACCGGGTCGCTCGCGCCCACGAAGCAGCGCGTCGCCAGCCGCTCCTCCGGGATCCGCGCCACCAGCTCCACCAGCAGCCGGTTGTACCGTTCCCAGAAGTCCACCAGCATGGCCCACGGGAGTTCTGCGTAGCCGTGCAGCGCCACCCAGCCATTGCCGTCATAGGAGGGTCCGTGAAGCTCGGGTTCGAGCGAGGCGCGCACGAAACGGACGCGGTTGTTGGTGGCGGAATCGAGCAGGTGGCACAGCTCCTGCTTCGGAGACCAGGCGCCTTCCCGGGCCGGTTTGGAGGCAGCCCCGTCCGTGATGGCCTGCAGGGCGGGAAGCTCGCCGACGATCGCGTCAGCCAGCCGTTGCGCAAGGTTTTGCGGCATTTTTACATTCTGCCACGTCCCGCCGCGGGCGAAGCGCTATTATCGTTCCAAGAGGAGAACCATGCGCAAGTTGATTCCGATTTTCCTGTCCCTGGCCGCGACGGCGGCGGTCTGCTATGGCGGCGATAGTGTGTACGAATTCACGCCCAGGTCAATTGAAGGCCAGCCGGCGCCGCTCGCCGCTTATAAAGGGAGGGTGCTGCTGCTGGTGAACGTGGCCAGCAAGTGCGGGTTCACGCCGCAATACAAAGGACTCGAAGCCTTGTACGAAGCGTACAAGGACAAGGGCCTGGTGGTGGTGGGTTTCCCCGCCAACAACTTCATGTCGCAGGAACCGGGGACCAACGAGGAAATCAAGACCTTCTGCACGCGCACCTACAACGTGACCTTCCCCATGATGAGCAAGATCTCGGTGAAAGGCGACGGCCAGGACGATCTCTACAAGTACCTCACCGACAAAACGGCGCATCCCGATACCGGCGGGGACATTAAATGGAACTTCACCAAGTTCCTGGTGGATCGCAGCGGGAACGTGGTGGCGCGCTTCGAGCCGAAGACCACGCCCGATTCGCCCGAGGTGCGGGCGGCCATCGAAAAAGCTCTGGCCCAGGAATAGCCGCGCGCACGGCCGGGCCGCTATGATTGAGGTGTGAGAACGCAAGTGGATTCTGACACCGAAACGACTGCGCCGCCGCCGTCCATGGATCTTGACCCGGAACAAATTGAGTTCGGGCGTATCTTCGTACCGCTCTGGCTGACCAGCCGCTATTCCGCGGGATCGTGGCAGGAGCCGCGAATCGAGCGCATCGGCAGCATCGATCTGCACCCGGCCGCCATCGTCTTCCACTACGGGCAGGCTATCTTCGAGGGCCTGAAAGCGTATAAATGGGCCGATGGCTCCCTCCACCTGTTCCGGCCCGAGGAGAACGCGCGCCGCTTCAACCGTTCGGCGGAGCGGATGGCCATGCCCGCGCTCGACGAGAAGATCTTCGTCGAAGGGATCCGCGATCTGGTGAGCCGCCAGCGCGACTGGATTCCGGAATTTCCCGGTTCGCTTTACATCCGGCCCACCATGATCGGAATCGAACCGTGCATCGGCGTGCGCCCCAGCAACGAGTTCCTCTTCTTTGTCCTCACGCTGCCGTCGGGCGCGTACTTCCCCAAGGTGGCCGGCGCCACCGGGACCCAGACGGTCCGCGTCTATGTGACCACCGGCGTGGGCCGCGCCGCGCCCGGGGGCACCGGGAATGTGAAGGCCGCCGCGAACTACGCGGTCACGCTGAAGGTGATCGGGGAGGCCAAGAAGAAGGGCTGCGCGCAGGTTCTGTTTCTGGACGCGCGCGGACGCGGCCACATCGAAGAGATGGGCGGCATGAACGTGTTCTTCGTTTCGGGGAAGAAGCTGGTGACCCCGCACCTGCACGACACCATTCTGCCGGGCGTCACCAGGAACAGCATTCTGCGACTGGCACCGGAGCTGGGTTTCGAGGCGGCGGAGGGGGACATTCCCCTCGACACGCTTATCGCGCAAATCCAGAAGGGCGAGGTCACCGAGGCGTTCGCCTGCGGGACCGCCGCGGTGATCGCCGGCATCGACACTTTTGTTCTCGACGATGGCCGGGAGATATCGGTTGGATCGGGCCAGTGCGGCCCGGTGACGGAGACGCTGTACCACCACCTCATCGACATTCAATACGGCAACCGCCCGGACCCGTTCGGCTGGGTCATCGGGGTCTGAAGGGACACGCGGCGTCAGTCTGCGCTTTTCCTTCGTCGGCGCGTGTCCATGAGCGCGCGATAATTGAGTTTTCCATGGACAATCCACGTACGACCGGCTTCCGCACG
>CAYVPZ010000071.1:0-11954 GCA_964453955.1 uncultured Solibacteraceae bacterium
CAGTTTCGGCATATTAATGTCCATCGAGACGACATCGGGCCGCAGTTCTCGCGCTTTCGCTACCGCGTCCTCGCCATCCCGTGCGAGCCCCACCAGGTCAAGATCGGCCGACGCCGCGATAATCCGTTTGAGGGTCTGCCGCATTAAGGCGGAATCGTCCGCCACCAGTACGCGTATTCTGCCCATTTGTTCTAGAAAGGTGTGGGGCAGTTCGGCTCCGCGCGCGCCTCCCGTCCTGCCCCACTGCGCTCTAAGCGGTAACCTCGGAAAGATGAGTCTGCTCCTGCCGGGAGAGAATCTTCTCCACGTCGAGCAGCACGATCATGCGTTTGCCCGCATCCACCTTGCCGATTCCGGAAATGAACTGTTGATCGATTCCGGAGCCGATCGCCTCCGGTGGCGGGGCGATGTCCTTCCTGGCAAGATTCAGCACCTCGCGCACCGAGTCCACCACCAGGCCCGTCTTGACGCCGCCCAGATCCACGATAATGATGCGCGTGCGGTCGTCGGACGGTTTCACCTCCAGCCCGAAGCGCTTCCGGGTATCCAGCACGGGGATTACTTCCCCGCGCAGGTTCGTGATGCCCTCGATGAACTCGGCGGCCTTCGGTACTTTGGTGATCCTGGCAAGGCGGTCGATCTCCTGGATTTGCGAAATCGGGACCCCGTACTCCTCGTCGCCCAGCAGGAACGTGACCAGTTGCACTTCGCTCAGTTCCTGGGCGCTTGCGCCGGTTTTCTGGATTTCCCCGGTCTTCTGCTCTTCGACGGTCTGCGCCGAGGAGTTCTGGACATCCCGCAGCTTCTGGTCTTTCATCAGGCTGGCAACGTCCAGCAACATGATCAACCTCGCGCCGTCGTCCAGTTTGGCCACCCCCGACAGTTCCATCCCGCCGTTCGAGGTGATGCGCGGCGGCGGCTCCATCAGGTTTTTCGGCACGTTCAGCACCTCGTGAACGTGATCCACCACCAGCCCCAGCACAAAACCCTCGGCATCCACCACGATGATGCGCTGGTCTTCCTGGATGTTCTGAGCGATCTGTTCCTCAAACCGGCGCAACGCGGCAGTTGTTCCCCTGGCCCCGGAGATTACCTCCCTGGCGCAGACGCTCGCCGCATCGCGATCGCCGCCTTCCTGGTGCTTCGCCAGGAGCTGAAGCTGCTTGACCACCATTTCGTTGAGGCCGCGCGCCTTCGCCAGGGTCTCCATCAACAACTGGCTGGAACTGTTCGTTTCTGCGATCCACTTGCGGACGCGCTCGGTTATGGAACGGTCTATCTTTTGTTGCCAGTCTTCGGCAACAATCTTCTCCACCTGGTCGATGCGACGCTCATACTCTTCCCGCAGCGGCCGGCAGCTATCGGCGAACTCGTCGGCCAGCGATCGCTGCTGCAGCAGCCGCCGCAGATCGATAACCGGCAGGATTTGACCTCGAACGGTCAACACTCCCAGTACGTACTCGGGAACGTCGGGAACCTGGTTGGGAGTTTGCACCCGCAGAATCTCCCGGACATGCTCCATGGGAAAGGCGAATTCCTCTTTGGCGATGCGAAAGGTGACCATTTTCTGGACTTCGGCCTCGGCGCCCCCGGACTTCTCCAGAGGCTCGCTGCTTTGCCGTTCCGAACCCGCGGCCCCACCGTTCGTGGAAGCAGTCCTGCGAGCAACGGCGATTTCGCAAACCTGGGCCGCGTTCAGGGCCATGACGATGCGCTGTCCCTTGTCGAGTTTCACAACCCCTTCGAGGTAGTCCGAGGTGGCGCCGCGGATAGCCGCCGGCGGCGGTTCAATCTCGCTGCGCATGACGCGAGTCACCTGCTTGACCCGATCCACGCGCAAACCGGTCTTGACGCCGTCGATGTCCACCACCAATACCCGGGTGCGGTCGGTCTCCTCGGCCCGCTCCATGCCGAAGCGGGTGCGCATGTCGATGACCGGCAGCACCACGCCGCGCAAGTTGGCGATGCCGTCCACGTAGGCCGGCGTGCGGGGGACTTTCGCCATCTTGGGAAGGCGAATGATTTCCTGTACCGACATGATGTCGAAGCCAAACTCCTCGTCCTTCAACAGGAACGTGACCAGTTGGCTTTCGTCCTTCAGGCCGGCGGATGCCTGCAGAGTGTCTTCTTGCATAACGAATCTCCTTGAATCGGAACGCTCTACCGACTACCCGTTCTGCAGTTCATCGGCCTGGGAGGCGATATCCTCGATGGCCTGGGCGATCTCCTGAGCGGCCTTCAACCCCTGCTCGGAGGCGCCGGCCGCTTCGGTGGAAGCGCGCGCGGTTTCCTCGGCGGCGGCGGCAATTTGCTGGCTGGCTTTGCCGGCCTGTTCGAGTCCGGCGGCAACCTCGGCGGTTCCCTTGGAGATTTCCCGGATGTCCGTCACCACCACGTCGGATTCCTTTGCGATCCGCTCGAGGTTCGCCGTGGAAACTTTGGCTCGTTCCACTTCGGCGCGTCCTCTGCTCCCGGCCATTTCGATGTCCCCGGCAACCTTGTTGATCTGCGTCTGCACGTTCTTGACCAGATCCTTGATTTTGTCCGCGTTCTCGCTGCTTTCGTTGGCAAGGGAGCGGATGTCTCCCGCCACCACCGAGAAGCCCCGGCCGTATTCGCCGGCGCGCGCGGCTTCGACGTTGCCGTTCACCGCGAGCATCTTCGTCTGCACCGTCACCATGACAATGGCGTCGACGATCTTGTCGATCCGGCGCGTCCGCTCTTCCAGCTCCAGGATGTTCTTCGCCGATTCGGCGGATGCGTCGGCGCTCTTGCCGACGTTGACAATCAACGCGTCCACGTTCGCCTTGTTGCTGGCGAGAAGTTTTTGCGTGCCCAGAGCTTTCTCCACGCTCACCTCGGCCCGGTCCCCCATGCCCTTGGCCGCGTGACGCATTTGAACACCCAGGGCGTTAGAGGCTTCCGCCGCCTTGGCCTGGGCCCCAGCCGCCTTGTTGATCTGTTCGATGGCGGTGGAGATCTGCTGCGAGGAGGCCTTCAGTTCTTCCGCGTTGGTGGACAGTTCCTCGGCGGTGGCGGCCAGTTCCTCGGCCGATTTCTGCGCGTTGGTCGAAGTCTTCAACGCCTCCGCCATCTCGGCCAGCGAGCGGGCCGCGTCGCTCATCTCCGAGTACGCCTTGGACTGCTCCTGCGTCGATTTCTGGGCTTCCTGGCAGGCGGTGGTAGCTTCCTCGGCGGCCGCGGCAATCTCCTCGGCGCCCTTCAGATAGGACTTGGCGCCCGCCAGCGCTTCCGTCGCGTTCTTCTGGATCTCGGCGCAATTTGCCTGTATCTCGACGAAATCGCCGCCAATCCTGAGCAGATCCTGAGTGATGACCCGGGCCTTTTCCACTTCCTCGCGGCCCTTTTTGCCGGCCGCTTCCGTATCTCCGGCGACCACCTTTACCTGGTTCTGAATCTCGTTCACCACTTCCTGGATGCCGCGCGCGCTCTTCTCGCTGATCTCCGCCAGATTGCGCACCTCGTCGGCCACCACGGCGAATCCCTTGCCATGTTCTCCGGCGCGGGCGGCTTCGATGGCGGCGTTCAGAGCCAGCAGGTTGGTCTGGTCGGCAATTCGCGTGACGGCATGGACGATCTTGCCGATCTCCTCGGATTGCCGCTCCAGCTCGCCAATCATCTTCGCCGATTCGATGTTCGCGTCGGCGGCGTCTCCCACTCCTTTGATCAGGGCCTCGATGTCCGCCGTCGTCGATTTGGCGAGCGCCTGCAATTCGGTCACCCTCCGCAGGGACACCTCCGCGCGGCCGTTGGCATTGTCCGACGCTTTTTCAATCTGGTTAATCGCGGCCCGCGATTCTTCCGCCGCCGTCGATGCCTGATCGGCCCCCGCCGCGATGGTGTGCATGGTCTTTTCCAGCTCTTCCACCGCGCCGGTAGCTTCGGCAATGGCGCTGGATACCTGGTCGGTTGCGGTGGACAGTTTCTCCGCCACGGCCTGTGCGCGGGCCACGGTCCGCGCGCGCGCCTTCTCCTCCGCCAGCTTTTTGGCGGTGAGGCGGCTCTCGGCGAGATCGTCGCCGTGCCCATTCGGCTCCACGGTCTTCTTCATGGGCGGCGCCGCCGAGCCCTTCTGCGGTCCAAGACGGTTCATGGCAAGGCGGTTCGGCACGGCGGGCGCGCCGTTGGTGTGTGCTTCTGCGTTTTGTCTAATCATTTCTCTCCGGTGGTCGGTTCAGGTTCGCGGGCAGGTGAGCGCTAGCTCCGCTCGATAGAGCAATCGGCAACGGCGGGACGTTCTGCATATCCCCAAGGGTGGTACTCCCCTGAAATACACCCATCTGCGCGATTTCGCCATGCCGGCTCAATTCCAATGTCTCAGTGGCTTTGGCGAGAGTGATTCTCATCTTAATTACCAGGAGCTTCTTGAAAATCTTTTGACAACGCTTCACAGGCTGAAGCCTGTGCCACCGTGCGCCGCTAAGTTACCGATCACAGGTGGCACAGACTTTAGTCCGTGGTCCGGATGGCAGATACTTGAGCCTCTTTCAGCATCCTGACGTCGCTGGCCCGTCGCGGCTGGTGGCGCGGTTCGACGCGGGAACAACCTCGCCGCGCGCGGTGTCTAACCGCCAATGCTGTTGACCCTCGAAACCACCCTGCAGGATGCCCGCTACGCGATTCGCGGCCTCGCGCGAAATCCCGCCTTCTCCCTCACCGCCGTTCTCGCCGCCGCCCTCGGCATCGGCGCCACCAGCGCGGTGTTCAGCGCGGTGGACCGCATCCTGTTTCGCGCGCTTCCCTACGCCGGCGAGGACTGGCTGGTCTCGACAGGCATGATGGCGCCGCTCGATACCAGTGAGTTCCTCTTCGCGGAGCCGTATTTCGACCTGCGCCGCAACCCTGGGCCGTTTCAGGAGGTCACCGCCTTCGAGGCCGGCGCGTTCGACACCGATCTTACCGAGGGCAATCCCCTGCGTTTGCGCGCGCTGCGCATCGAGGCCAATTTCCTGCATGTGTTCGGCATTCGGCCGCTCGCCGGCCGCGCCTTTACGCGCGAAGAGGACCGCCCCGGCGGACCCGGCGTGGCCATGATCTCCTGGGGGCTGTGGCGCAGCCGCTTCGCCGCCGACCCTGGCGCAGTAGGCCGGACGCTCCTGCTCGATGGTGCGCCCGTGGAGGTGGTGGGCGTCCTGCCCAAAAACTTCGAAATGCCCACGCTCACCGAAGCCGATGTCCTGCTCCCGCTGGCGTTGAACGAGGCCACCGAGCGTTCCGGCCGCGCCCTGCGAGTGTTCGCGCGGCTGAAGCCGGGCATCACCGTGCGCCAGGCGATAGCCGGGCTCCAGCCGCAGTTCCAGCGCGCGCTCGGGACCGTGCCCCCGCAGTTTCGCAAGGAAATCTCATTCCGCGTGCGGCCGGTGCGCGATCGCCAGGTGGGCGACGTCCGCCTGGCTTCGCTGGCTCTGTTTGGCGCCGTGCTGGTCGTGCTCCTGATCGCCTGCGCCAATATCGCGAGCTTGCTGCTGGCGCGCGCCGTGGCACGCCAGCGCGAACTGGCCGTCCGCGCGGCGCTGGGCGCTTCCCGCCTGCGTCTGGCGCGGCAAACGCTCACCGAGAGCCTGATTCTGAGCGCCATTGGCGGCGCGCTGGGTTGCGCGGTTGCGTGGGCGCTGCTGCGCGTCTTTATCGCCATTGCACCCGCCGCGCTGCCGCGTCTCGAAGACGCCTCCATCGACGTGCGCGTGCTGCTGTTCACTCTGGGCGCGGCGCTGGCCTCGGGCCTGCTTTTCGGCCTCGCGCCGGCATTGCGCCGCCCCGGTTCACTGGCGGTGGGAGGCGTGCACTTCACCGTGCGCACCCGCGGCGGATTACGCTCCGCTCTGGTGACCCTGGAGATCGCCTTTTCCATGGTGCTGTTGACCGGCGCCGGCCTGCTCTTGCACAGTTTGTGGAAAATCGGGAGTGTCCCGCTGGGCATCGAAACCGGCCATGTGCTCACCGCCCAATTCGTGCTGGGCCGGCAACGCTATACCCGCGACGAGCAACAGCTCGCGTTCTTCAATGAGCTGGAACAGCGCCTGGCTGCCGTCCCCGGCGTGGACGCCGTTGCCATCACCGATACCATGCCCCCGTCGGGTGGCATGCGTGCGCGCCCACTCGCGTCCATCGACGTCGCCGGCCAGCCGCGCCGGCCGGAAGGAACCGGAGGCATGGTGGGCTGGCGTTACGTCACGCCCGGGTATTTCGCCGCGCTCGATATTCCCATCGTGCGCGGGCGTCCGTTCACCGAGCGGGATCGCGATCCGGCGGCCTTCACGGCCATCCTCAGCGAGTCGCTGGCGCGGCAAATGTTCCCGCGCGAAGACCCCATCGGCCGGCACATTCTCAAAGGACCCGAGGGCCAGTGGACCACGGTAATCGGCGTCGCTCGCGACGTGACCAATTACGTCACCAGCGGCGGCTCCATCCGGGAAAGCTCGCCGGAGTATTACATCCTGCGCAAGCACGCGGACGATTTCAATTTCCAGCGTCCGGAGCCGCCCACGGGGTGGCGCTCCGCCATCGTGATCGCGCGCACGTCCATCGATCCGAAGCTGGCGGCAGGCTCCCTTCGCGCCATTCTCGGGTCGCTCGATCCAACGCTCCCGGTGAAAATGGAAACCATGCACCAGCGCATCGCGGAGATCGACCAGAGGCCGCGCTTCTTCGCCGTCCTGCTGGCTGTTTTCGCGGCCATGGGCGTGTTGATCGCAGCCGTCGGATTGTTCGGCGTGCTGTCGTTCCTGGTGGCGCAACGCACGCGCGAGATTGGGGTGCGCATCGCTCTGGGCGCTACGCCCGGGCGGATTGTGCGCATGACCCTCGCTTCGGTGGCGCGCTGGACGGCGGCGGGAGTTGTCATGGGCGCCGCCGGATCGCTGGCGGCCGCGCGCCTGCTGCGCTCGCTGCTGTTTCACGTGGCGCCGGGCGATCCCGCGGCGGTGGGCGCGGCCATGGCCCTGCTTTGTGCGGTGGCGCTGCTGGCGGCCGCTGCGCCGGCACGCCGTGCGGCCAGGCTCGATCCCGGCCGCACGTTACGCGAGGAGTAATCTTATCTGCCCAACGGATACGCCCGGTCCCACAGCGCCATGTCGCCGATGGCCTGGCCGGCGATGACAATCTCCACCCGGCGGTTCTGTTCGCGCCCGAGAGTCGCATTGGACGTGATGGGCCGGTCTTTGCCGAAGCCGGCCGCGGTCACCACATCGGGCGTCAGCCCGCCGGCCACCAGCAGCTCGCGCACCATCTCCGCGTGTCTTTGCGATGCATCGCTCCCGCGGTCGTCCGCGTAGCCTTCCACGCAAAGGCTCAGGCCCGGGTGCGCCGCGACGATCTCGGCAATCTGCGTCAGTCTTTGCTGAATGCCGGAACGCTCCATCATCGCATCGGGCACGGTAACCACCAGCCCGCGTGGCGTGTCGCGCGTCGGCAGTATGCCATTCAACTGCGCCAGCATCTCCGCCCGCGACTCCTTCTGCGCGGAGACCGATTCAGCCTGCTTCGCCTGCATCACTTCGGCGGACGCGGCGCTGGCCTCCCGCTCCCTCTGGTCCGCCAGCGCCTGTGCCTGCGCGGCATCGGCCGCGGCCTGTTGCGCCGATGCTCGCTGCGATTCCGCTTCGGCGCGCTCCGCGTCGGCCTGCGCTTTGGCCGCCTGCGCGTCCGCCAGCGCCTGGTCCCTCGCCTGGCGGTCGATGGAGCTTTGCGTCTGCTGGCTAACCAGCCGCTCCTCCTCGGCGCGCCGCACGGCCAGCGCCCGCGCATCCTCGGCCATTTGGGAGGCCTCGCGGGCCTCCGACACGGTCATGTGCGTGTCCTGCCCGCTCGCCTGCATGTCCTGCGCTTCCCGCAGCAGCACCTGGGCCTTCAGAAATATGTCCGAAGCGTAGTAGCCGGCCCCCAGCGAGTCCGCGATGTTGACGGCGTTCTGGGCCTGGTACACCTCCAGCAAAGCCTCATAGCGGTCGTAGGGCAGCCTGATCACCGGTTCGGGGTAAACGGAGCCGCCGGCGCCCCTGCCCGCGTGCAGGTACATGGTGTACTCGCCGCGCGGCAGCAGATCGTACCTGGCCCTCACCACCTCGCGTTTTCCCATGGTCTCCGGCAGCACCACGTTCTCCATCACCACCACATCGCTGGGCGTGTTCACTGCGTAGTAGGGCTCGGCCGTCACCAGCAGCCCGAGAGCCTGCAGATCGGTGGTCACTCCGATCCGCGCCCGGCCCGAGCCGTCCACCACCAGCTCGCCCAGATTCTTCGCCCGCCCTTCCGGAGTGATGGCCCACAGAACATAGGCGAGGTACTCGCGCCCGAACTTCGTGGCCGGCTCCAGGTGTTCGAACTTCGCGTCGATCGCCGTTCTTCCGCGCTTGCTATCGACGGTCGCCTGTCCCTTGGCGTCCGCCTGCAGCACGGTTCCCGCGAAACCGATTTCGGTCGGTCCGTCCAGATGCCCGTAGTTGACGGCCTCCAGCGTCCGGGAAACCACCGTGACGTGATAAATCGGCTTGGTATCGCTCCCCTGCGGCGTGATGTACTGGGGCCCCGCGTGCGCGCCCATCATCAGCAGCGCGCCCGCCGATAATGACAGCAATTTACTCATGGCGTTCATCCTCCATCGAACACCCTGATAGCACGTCAAAGGCCGCCGCGCATTATCGTGTAAGTTCGCTGGTGACACCGCGGTGTAACTCGAAGAAATGACCGTGTTGTCTGGAAAATATTCCAGCGCCCCCGCGGCCCTCTGTCATCTCATCAACAGTCTGCGGGCTGGCCTTCGCCGTGCCACGGAAAGCGGGAAAGGAGAAACCCATGAATTGGGACGTAGTGGAAGGTAACTGGAAACAACTGAAGGGCGCCGTGCGCGAGCACTGGGGCAAGCTGACCGACAACGATCTGCAACAGATCGCCGGGAAGCGGGACCAGCTCATCGGCCGTATCCAGGAACGTTACGGAATCAGCCGCGACGTGGCCCAGCAACAGGCCGACCAGTGGGCCCGCGCGGCGGAAATGGAGGAGCACGCGGGCAAAGCGCGGTCAGCCCAAAGGTAACTCATTTCCACCAGTGAGGAGGCCCGCACCGGGCGCGGGCCTCACGCCGGCCGCCGCCGCACAAAAATCGCCAGCAGCGCGAACAACGTCAGCGTGGCGGCGGCTCCGCCAAACAGATACCACGGCCACGGTCCCATAAAATCCAGAACAGAGCCGCCGCCGGGCTTTTGACACAGGTACATGTAGTTGGTCCGGAACACCGCGTTGACCACTCCCACCAGCGCGGCATAGCCGATGAGCAAAGCAAAAGCGCGCCACATGGCGCCGCGCCGCGGCGGACAGATGCGGCCGAACACCAGCACCGCCGCGGCAATGACGATTCCGCCGTGCGCCACGAAGAAGTAGAGGGCCGGGTAGCTGGGCCACGGCGACCACAGCGTCGGTGTCAGCAGGGCCATCCCCGCGCCCGCCAGACCGGCGAAGTACAGGAACTCCACCACCACGGGCCAGGGCGCGAGGCACGCAATCACCGCCGCCCAAAGCGTCACGTCGCAAAGCTGCAGGGGCAGGTTGGAGGCGCGAATCCCTTCGTGCGAGTAGCGGAACGCCCACCAGATGCCTTCGTTGACGGCGATCCCGCCGCCCAGCACCAACCGCACCGTGCGCGCCCGCGCCGCATTCCGCCGGCACACCCGGCAAAGCAGAACGCCGCCGGCAGCGATGGCCGCCAGCAGAACAATGTGGATGGGCAGATTCATCGCCGGGACATGGCCACCAGCAGCGTGCCCACCGCACACTGCCAGATGGCGAACGCCCATGCCATCCCCATGCCGTTCCCGGTGAACATGGGCAACTGAAACAGCACCGCCGCAACTGCTCCGGCCGCGGCCAGCAGCAACACGGGCCGGATATGGAGCAGCCTGCGGCATCCGATCGCCGTCGCGGCGGCCACGCCCAGTCCTCCCACGAATCCAGCCGCGCACATGTTCAGGTGGGGGCTGCCACGGTCGAGCGCAACAGCCACCCAGAACGCTCCCGCCCACACCAGGCACTGGAGAATCGCTGCCACCGGCATCAGCACCGCCGGCCGGACACAAAGGACCACCGCGAGAATGGCAAACGGCAGCACCGCCGGCGCCACCCCCAGAAACGTCTTCGTGAACGCGGTGTCCATCAGCAGTTCCGTAACCACGCCCGCGCCCGCGAACCCAACAGCCGCGAATATCAGTTTCCGTCTCATAAAATCCTGTGCAAGTGCTCGCGGAAGCGGGTGTAGACCCACGAGACCGCCAGCAGAATCAGGCCCAGCGCCACGAACGAGAGAATCCTGTACACGGTTTCGAGGGTGCGCAGGTCGTAGAAGAACAGTTTCAGAATGCAGGTGAGCAGCAGCACCAGGCCCTGCAAACGCAGCACGCGCTCCCTTAGCGGGAACCCGGCGCCCAGCAGCGCGACGCCTTCCACGGCGCACGCCACCGTCAGCAGCCCGCCGGAAACCTCGCGGTAGAGCAGCACGGTGAGCAGCGCCGTCGCCAGCAGCGAGAACATGGCGCGCGCGCGCCGCTCCGTAGCCTCCGAGAGAAACTGCGAGAGATACAGCCCGGCGATCACCGCGGCGGTCGGCGCAATCCTCGGCTCGAGCACGAATATCTGAATCACCGCGAGCCCGAACGCGAGTATCGAGACCACGTAGCTCTGGAAGCGCAGATCGGCGATGCGGAAGCGCGTGCCCAGAAACAACAGCACCATCGCAAAGAGCATCCACCCGGCGGGAATGGCGTGGCGTGGCAACTCGGGGCCCAGCAGGCACACAATCAGCGCCCCCGCGGCCCATGCGTGCAGGCGCGTAATCTCCATGCGCAATCGGATCTGCCGCAACCAGGCATAGCAGAACACCGCGGCGGCAGCGCCCATCATCACCACCCGCAGGTGCGCGTGGGGAAGGTTCGCGCCCAGCGTCCACAAAAAAACCGGCAGCAGAATGGCGTTGCCCAGCCCGCGGAACCACGCCACCGAGAGGAGCAGGCCGAGTTCCAGGGCGGCCACCGCCAGCGCCGCCCAGCAAATGGCTACGCCCACGTCGGGAACCACCATCCACAACCCGGCCATCGCGAACAGCGCGCCCACGGTGGCCGCCAGATCGCGAACATCGGGCGACCGCCGAAAAGCACGTGCCGAAAACATCCAGGCGCAGAACGCCGCCCCGAACCACGACACCCAGACCGCGACGGCCGGGAACTTCGCGAATCCTTCGGCATGCATCAGCACCACCGCGGTTCCACCGAACGCCGCGACAGCGTACGAAACGCCGCGCAACTCCGCGGGCAGCTTCCGCAGGGCCAGTTCGAACAGAACCACGGCCAGCACGCACCACGACAACGCCACGTAGCCGGCCGGCACGGTCCGCCACAGCAGCAGCATGGAGAGCGCGGCGGCGCCCACGGCGCAGGCCCACGAAAGCCCGGTTCGCTCGGCGCCATCAACGCCCGGCCGCGGCAGGAAGCGGCAGCGCAGAACATTTCCATACACCAGCGCCAGGCTGGCCGCCAGGGGAATCCACAAGTGGTGTGGCGCCCCGGAGGCGTGCAGGAGCACGGTACCGACAGTCCCGCTCACCGCCAGCGCGTAAGCCTGCACGCGAAACTCGCGCAGCCGCATGCGCGCGCCCGTCTCAAACAACACCGTCGCGAACAACAGCCATGCCGGGCCCACCACCCACTCCGGGCATTCCGCGCCCAGCACCAGCATGATCAACCCGGCTGCCGAATAACTGAAAACGGAGTGCGCGCGGAACAGCCCGCGGTTGGCATAGAACAGGAACGCATGGAACAGCGCGGGCGGCGTCCAGTTCCAGGTGGCGTGTCCGAGCACCGGCGTCTTTCCGCCGGGAAGGTTGTTCCACGCCAGACTGGCCAGCGACACGGCGAACGCCCGCCCGCCCATCCGCCGCAGGAAAGGCG
>CAYVPZ010000072.1:0-11909 GCA_964453955.1 uncultured Solibacteraceae bacterium
CCGGTCATAGCCCAGGGCCTGCCGAACCTCATCGAGATCGTCCGCGGCAATGGACGTGGTGTACTGGGTGAGGTCCGCGTTCTTCTCCAGCTCCGCGCGGCACGCCCGCACCTTTTCCGGCGGCATGGCCTCGCCGATTGTCGCCTGGGCGTCGTTCGGATCGCGCAATTCGCACGGCAGTGGATTCGAGGCGCCGGTTCCGCGCTGATCCACCAGCACCACATCCCGCTCCTGCCGCACCTTTCTCGTAAAGCCGGCCGACGGAAATGCCTCCACGGCGCTCTGCCCCGGGCCGCCGGCTATCGCGAACCACGGGTCGGCCGCCGGTTTGCCCGAAACCGCCGGCAGCACCATAATGTTTAGCGCGATCTGGCGCCCGCTCTGCGATTTCCGGTTTTCATATACCTCGTATTTTCCGCATAGCCCCTCGGTGTTGCCGTCCACGGTGCGGCAGGGCTGCAGCGGAATGCGTCCCAGAGTTCTCGCGGCGAGCGTCGGACGGGCCGACACCGCGCCGGGACGATGCAGCGACAGGGCAATCGAATTCCCTCCCTGCTGCCACGTGCCGGCCAGCTCGCTCCCATCGTCGCTGAGCTTCGCTTCGTAAACCGCGCCGATACTCTTCAGCTCCAGCCGCAACATGCCCGGGGGCGCGAACGAAACGGTATCCACCGGAATAGTGACGTTGCCCTGATCGACGCTGGTGAGCTTGCCCGTGAATGTTCCGTCGGGCGCCTGATCGATCTTCACCACCAGGTGCAGCCGGGCCACCATTCCCTGCCACTCGCCCGTAATGCCGCCTCCACTGGCCGCTTGCGCCGGCCGAATTCCCGTCAGCAGCATGAGCAGCATAAAGGCACACGTATCCCGCGTCGTTCTCATTGAGTTTCCCCTCCTCGAGCGTGTTACTAAAACCCGTTCTTCAAAGGCCCCACTGGCAACAGGGCGAGCAGCACCACCCAGCCGGCCAGATAGGCAGCTCCGAAATGCGTGAGCGAATTCGCCAGATTCAGTGAATAACCGCGCGCGCCTTTCAGCATTAACATAGGCACGGTGGGCTGGTAGCATACCGGCCAGCGGGCCACCTCCGACTGCTGCAGAAAGTCCGGCAGCTTCACCGGACGCGCGCGCAGCGCCACCGTCACCAGTTGCCTTCTCCGAATCTCCACCCAAACCGTACCCACAACACTGATGGCCACCCAGGCAACGAACCAGATGGTCACCAGGCGGTTCCAGCGCGCCGGCGGCGTATTGATCACGATCGGCCAGAAAACGATTCCCGCCGATGCGGCCGCGCGGTACCAATCGCATTGCCGCAGATAAAACTTACGAATTTCTTCGCGGGCTTCCATGTGCTCGGCCGCCTGGATCTGCGGAACCGGAGTGCGCCATGCCAGAACCACGCGTTTCACGAACAACAGGCCAGCTTGCAGATAAAGATAGAAAACGGGAACGCCGAACACCATGCGCGGATCGAGGTGCTTCGGCGCCGCCAGGTAGTAGCGCACCAGCCATGCCAGAGCAATCGCGGAGGACAGCGCCAGCGCCCACTCCACTTTGGGATTGCTGTAATCGCGCAGCCGTCGCGGCTTCAACGACAAGGCCACCGAAGCAACCGGCTGCTCGGCTTCGGGTACGGCAAAAGCCCGCGCCTGCCGCTCTGCCAGATCCACGGAGAACGCGTGATTGATGTGAGTCAGGGCACACAGGCCCAGAATCAGCAGACTCAGGAATGCAAGGCTGCCGGAGAGGAAAATAGCGATCGCCACCGGGATATCCACTGCGAAAGGGATAAGCATCCGCATCAGGTAACGCCGCAGAATCCTCCTACCCGCGCCCGTGTAGAATCCCGCCGGCACGCGAACCTGGAAAAACCATTCCGGGCCACGGAGCAGCGGCTGGCGTGCCCGGCGGACACAGCCGTTGATGCGCACCAGCCAAAAGAGAACGTAGAAGACCACAAGGAACTGGTTGGTTTGCATTTATTTGCTCTCCCTGCCGACAACGCTCAACTCTCGCGCCACCATGCTCAGAATTCTGCTCGACGACAGTCCGGCCAGCACCAATTCCATCAGCGCCGTGCGCAGCGGCCGGAGCAGCTCGTCCTCGCTGCGTTCCGTGCTCGTGCGCGCCGTAACCACCGCCCCGGATCCGTGTTTGATTACCAGTAACCCATCCTTCTGCAGTTCGCGATAGGCAGTCGCAATGGTGTTGAGGTTGACTCCCAGGTCCGCCGCCACCTGCCGGACGGGTGGCAACGAGGCGCCCTCCGCCAGCTTCCCTCGCGCGATCAGCTCCTTGATTCCATCGGCAACCTGCTGATAGATCGGGCGCGGATCGGAAGCATTGATCGTCAGCAACATTGTATTGTGTATGTATACTACATACACCCGAGGGGCGTCAAGAAGAATCTGCCGCCACTACGCTCGGCCCCTGTCGTCACAGTGCCCGAATGGAAAACCGGCCCGGGGGTTGGAAACCTTCCCCGGTGTTATCCTGCGTTTACCAAAGAGGGCTCCATGTCGCCGAGCGTGAAGTCCCATCAGGCGGAACTTCTTATCGCCGCCGTCCGCGCGTTCCTCTACCCCGCGGAACGGGATGCGCTGGCCGATTTGGCGCGCTCCGTTCACTACTGGGACGGCCTCGTGGCAGAGGCTGACTGGCACCGCGTCTCACCGATCCTCTGGCATGTCCTCGAAACCTCGCCCAGCGGACCGATTCCCGACGACACCCTCCATCAATTGCGCGCCGTCAGCAACAGCTTCCGCACCCTCGTCCTGCTGGGCGAACTGCGCCGTCCCAGCGAGGTGTTCGAGGCGAATCGCATCCCTATCGCGGCCTTTTAAGGGCCCCGTCCTCGCAGTAGCTAACTACGGCGACCCAGGACTCCGAAACTCGACGACCGGTGGCGAAGCGTTGTACCTGCGATGGCGACCGGCTCTCGTTATGACGCGGGGCGTTGTCGCGGTTGACCTGCAGTGGCGCCCATTCGGAGATCTGGTGCCTTACCGATTCAATTTGCCCACGCTCTGGGAGCGCCGCGGCTACGGGGAGGCCCAACAGTGGATGCATGCCGGCAGGCGCCGGGCCGCTGACAGCCGCCGGGCCGCTGACAGCCGCCGGATTGTGTCCGGCATCGCCAGGTTCATCCTCGCCGCCGGCCGGGAGCCCCCAGGCGTCACCCGCCCGCTGTTCTATTGCAGACTTTCGTCCAGCCCTCTCGGCTCACTACGCGTTTTGCGCGCCGTCTCCCAACCCCATGAAAACGACTCGGAAGACCCTGCATCTGTCGCGCGCGTTGTAGCCGTTCGGATTCCTCCGGTCGCTCGCGCAGTTCGGCTTCTGGCTGGCGAAGCACGGCTTCGACCAACTACCTGTCGGGAACAGGTAAATGCCCCCCGCAGCCGCCTCTGGACGGGCCTCCGGGGCAAGCGCAAAAGGACATTGCCAACTCATGTTCCTCTGTGCTATACATAGCAAACCTGCTCCCGATGCAGAAACTGCGGATGCCTCGTTTTCGGAAGTCTGGAAGTTGCAGTGACACTGGAGGCGACAGAAGTGATGGTAACCAAGACTGACTTGATTCCGTCCGATGCCCTGGCGGTGGATGCCGTCAGCATGCCGGGTGGTCGCGATGCGGCCCCTCGCAAAGCCGAATTCATCGAACCGAAACTCACTCTTCACGGCGACCTGGTCGATCTGACCGCGCCGTTTGGCTGTTCCTTTGGAGGCCCAATGACGCCGTAATTAGCGGACGCCAGAACGAGACCCCGAAGATATGTACCGGTGGGTCATCTAAATGGACTATTCGCTATGCGACGTGGCCTTGCGCTTCGTTGGTGTTCCAGCTTGGCGGGAGCCAGTGGTTGCGCGGATCATCGAGTCCCTGTTTATGCTGACCGGTTCGCGCCGCGCGGATCGCCGGATCGATCTGATTGTGAACGACTCCCCTGAGACGGAAGTGTCCGGAGAGGCCGTCTTCGATGCCCCTGATCTCACCGCCATCAAGACCCCGCGAGGATACCATCTCCGGTCGGGCGCTTCCTTCCTGGCCATCGATTTGTCCGCGGACCGCGCCGTTGGATCGCTGTCCGATTCCTTCCTGCATTCGCCGCTCGAAGAGCAGCGTGGCCTGCTCCTCTTCGCCCTGCTGATGCTGCTTTCCCGGCACGGGCTCTACCCCCTTCACGCCGGCGGAGTCTGGCACGCCGGCTGCGGCTTCCTGCTGGTTGGCAGCTCGGGATGCGGCAAGACCACCCTGACCGGCGCTTTGACCCGCTGCGGCTGGCACTATCTTTCCGACGATTCCGCGCTCCTCCGGTGGGGACCACGCGGCGTGGAAGCCGTGGCCTTCGGCCGCCCGTTTCATTGCACCCCGGCAATGCTGGGCCACTTCCCCGAGCTGGCCCGCCATGCGCAACCCGCGGTCAGCGGGAAGCGCCTGGTGGACGTGTCTTCGGTCTACCCAGGGCGGTTTTGCGGCCGCTTCCGGCCCGGAGTCATCCTGTTCCCCGAAATCACCCCGGAGCCTGACAGCCGCCTGATTCCGCTGGATTGCACAGCGACGCTGGTGGGGCTGCTCCGGCAAGGCGCCGGCCTGCTTCACAGCCGCGAATCCACGGCGGCCCAGACGGCCGTTCTCAACCACCTGGTCCAGTCCGCCCGCGGTTTCCGCCTGCTGCATGGAGCCGACGTTCACCGCAACCCCGCCCGCCTCGCGGCCATGCTCCAACGAGTGGCAAATGGGGACCAGGACCGGGGAGGACAACACCAGGAACAAGGAGATCCCATCGATGTGGTGCATTCCGCGGGCTGATCCCGTAGCGAGGGACGCCCGGCCCACGCCGCCGCGGAGGCGGGTCCCTGGAGGAGAACCGATGGGGATCTCAAAGCAGCGCGTTGCGCTGGCTGCAGAACTGTCCTATAATCGCTGAGCCACTTCTTTGTCGGATTACAGGCGCGATATGACATCACAGTTTCGGCGGGGCAGCGCGGAGAGTTACAAGCTGCCGACTTATAAAGGCCGTGGGTCTACCGCTTACTGTCGCCACTTATTCCGGGCGCGCTTTGGCGCAGGCCTCAATGCATTCCAGCCGTTCTTTGAAGTCTATGGCAATTGACGGGGTGTTTCGTGCAGGAGATCTCATCTGTGCAATGTATTCCGCAGGCTGAACCGAGCGTGGTAACCAGCGCCCTGCCCAACGGAGAGGTAGTTCTTCTGCACCTCGATACCAGGCGGTATTACAGCTTGAACAAGACCGGCGCGCTCATCTGGAAACAGATGGACCATTCCGCCACCCTGGCGGCCATGAGTGAGGCCCTTGCCGAGCAGTTCGACGTCACCGCCGAAGCCGCCCGGGAAGCGGTGTGCACTCTGATCGAGGACCTGAAATCCCACAAGCTGGTCATCCTTCCAGAGCCAAGGACTGAATTATGAACAAATTGATGTGTGTGCTTGTCGCGCCGGTTGCCCTGGTCGCCCAGACCGCGGCAATCGAGTTCACCAACACGACCAACGCCTCGAAGTTCGGCGTCGGTGTGGTCGTCGGCCAGCAATTCAGCGTGAACGCCCCCATCAACGTGACCGCTCTGGGCGCGGTGCTGGGGGATGCGCCGGTCAAACCGATCTTTGGCGCGCTGCCTGCCTCCATGCAAGTGGGCCTGTGGGACAACACGGGGAAGTTGCTGGTCTCCACCACGGTCACGCAGACCAATCCCCTGACCGGGCACTTCAACTACGCGCCGGTTCAGTCCACGACCCTGACGCCGGGCGTCCACTACACCATCGCCGGTCTGGTGGGGAGCGGCCAGTCTGTCTTGTCGAATGTCCCCGGTCTGGCGACGGGTCCTGGCATCACCTTTTCAGGCCCCAGGACGCTCGTCTCTAACGCATTGAACCTTCCAGCGTCCGACGTGCTTGCGCAGCGCAACAATTATCTGGGCGCGAGCTTCTCTTACACCACCACTACCCAGAACCTGCCCTCCGGGCTGAGCTACATCCCCATCACTCCCTGCCGCATTGCCGACACGCGTTACGCCAACGGCGCCTTCGGCTCGCCTTCGCTGGTGGGCGGGGCAACCCGCAGCTTCACGGTTCCCAGCAGCAGTTGCAGCATTCCCACCACCGCGGAGGCGTACTCGCTAAACGTGACCGTGGTGCCCCAGGGGCCACTGGATTACCTGACCGTCTGGCCCAGCGGGGCCGCGCAGCCTGTGGTTTCCACGCTGAACTCCGTTGATGGCCGAATCAAGGCCAACGCAGCCATCATTCCGGCGGGAACCAGCGGGGCGGTGAGCGTGTACGCCACCAATACCACTGATCTGATACTGGACATTGACGGCTATTTCGTGCTGGCCGGCAGCAGCGAGAGTGCGCTGGCCTTCTATCCGCTGGCTCCCTGCCGGGTGGCCGACACGCGCTACTCCAGCTTCGGTTCGCTGGGGCCGCCGTCGCTGATCGCGCGTCAGTCGCGCAGCTTTGCGGTGCTCTCCAGCACCTGCGGCGTGCCTTCGACCGCTCAGGCGTACTCTCTGAACTTCACGGCGGTGCCGAGCGGGCCGGTGAACTACATCACCACGTATGCGACGGGGACAACGATGCCGCTGGCTTCCACGCTGAACGATCCAACGGGCACCATCGTGGCCAACGCGGCCATTGTGCCGGCGGGGACGAGCGGAGCGGTGAGCGTGTACAGCTACGACGCCACGGATCTGGTCATCGACATCAACGGATACTTCGCGCCGCCGGGGACGGGAGGGCTGTATCTATACAACCTGACGCCCTGCCGGGTGCTGGACTCGCGGCTGCCGTCCGGGACCCTGCCATTCACCGGAGAGAAAGACGTGAACGTGACCGGGAGCGGCTGCGGGACGCCGACAACGGCACAGTCCTATGTGTTCAACGCCACGGTGGTGCCGGCGGGGCCGCTGGACTATCTGACCTTGTGGGCGCAGGGCGGGACGCAGCCGGTAGTATCGACGTTGAATGCCGTGGATGGGACCATCACCTCGAACATGGCCCTGGTGCCCACCACCAACGGGTCGATCTCCGCCTATGCGTCCGCTCCCAATACCACGTACCTGATATTGGATGTTTTCGGATATTTCGCGCCGTTGGTGAGTCCGTGAAACGTGACGTCCAGGGCAATTAGCGGGACGTTTCGCGCAAGGCTGCCATGCCCCACGGATTTGACGCGTACCGGGTGTTCATCTCGGCTCCTGGAGACCTGGAGCGGGATCGCCAGGCCTGCCACGACGCCCTCGCCCGGGTGAACGAAACCACGGCCATGCCGGCGAAGGTTCTGCTGGTTTGTCTCGGCCTGCGGGAGAACGATCAGATTGTCGGCAATCGCAGCATCGTCTCGGACAACGTACGGTGGAGCGCTTACTTCATTCAGATTTTCGAGGACGACTGGGGTCCGAAAAACCTGTTCCGGAAATTGTTTCATCTGGCCACGGAGTGCCGGGACGACGCCTCCATGCCCATGCGCGAGGTGGTGGTTTGTCTCAAGGACGCGCCGCACGAAACCGACCCGGAGATTCTGGCGTTTCGCAAAGAGCTGGAATACCGGGCGGACGTTCGCCTGTTCCGCTACGCGAGCCTCGACGCGCTGGCGGGGCACCTGGTGGAAATTGGCAATGGTTGGGCGCGCGCCATTATCGACTCGGCGGCGGCCACCGGAGCGGGCGCGTAGCCCGGTTACAGCAGCGGCGCGGAGCGCCATTCCATGTGGTAGTACATCACCTCTTCGCGCACGATGGTGAAGCCGAGGCGCTGGTGGAAGCGCAGGGACGCCGGATTGAACCGGAAGACGCAACAGTGGATGGGCAGCCGGGCTTTCGCGGCTTCCTCCTGCAGCCGCCGGATCAGCACGGTTCCGATCCCTTTGCCCTGCTGCTTCGGGTGGACGGCGATATCGACAAGATGGAATTCGTCATCGCCGGGCGCCACCCATAGCCGGCCTACCGGCTTACCATCCAGCAGCACCACGTGGTAGCAGGAATTCGGGTACATCTGCGTGTACGCCGACATCTGCGCGCGAAACTGCATGCGGATGAGTTGTTCCCTCTGCGCATCGGAGACGGGTGCGAGCGCGAACTCAGGCCCGCGAACCGCCGCGTACAGGTCATATAGAAAAATCTCGTCCTGCGGCAGGGCGGGACGAACGGCGAGAGTGGACATGGCTGAACTGGAGAGGTACTACGAGCGGGGCGGAAAGACGCCCGACATGGCGATGATCCAGTTCATGCTCAGGTACGGCATCATGTTGTTGTGCGGCTGGTTGCCCCCGTATACGGGGATTGCGGCCGGACTCATATTCGTCAACGTCGTGTCCGTGGAGTAGATGGGGAGGCTTCCCGTCGTCTCGGCGAAGGCATTGCCTGCCGGTGCGGTCTCCACGGCGGGGCGGGCCACTGCCTCGGGCGTGTGGGTATGGCTGGGCGTGGAGGAGGCAATCAGAGTTACGTTTTGCACGCCACCGGGCTCCCCGATTACATAATTCTGCAGACCGGCGACGTTGCCCTGCAGGTTCGGCAGTTGGAAGTTGCTGGTTCCATTGCCGCCGTAATAGGTCCCCAGCAGCGAAAACAGCGCCGACCATTGCGAAATCGCCAGAGTCTGGCCGGCGGCGATTTGCCAACCCACCGGGGCGAAGTTGAAGCCGACCAGCGCTAATTGACCGAGATATGGATCTGACATGTTTGGTTCCTCCTGGTTGGGGTCTCTAGTTGCGGGACGGGAAGATGCCCGTGTAAGCTATGCACCAGTTCATTACCAGAAAAGGCTGCCGGTTCTCGTGGTGCCCGCCTCCTCCGCTATTGGCGAGGGTCCCCGGATTCATGGCCACCGAATTGCCCGACGGGGCGTAGATGGCCGCGCCTCCGCCACCCAGCAGATTGCCGGCGGGCTTGGTGAGGGTTGTCCCGGAGGTGGCGGCCTTTAGCTGGTGGGTGTGGCTGGGCACCTCGGTGGAAATCAGCGTGTGAAAGTCTTCGCCCGCGAAAACCCCCATGGGGAGCTGGTTGTTGAAGCCGAGTGGGGTGCGGCCCTGCAGGTTGGGGAGCGCGAAGTTCTGTATCCCATTGCCGCCGAAGGTGGTTCCGAGCAGCGAAAACAGCGCCTGGAACTGATTGATGGCCAGGAGCTGTCCGTTACACAGGTAATAGCCCGTGCTCGCGTAATTCCACGACGCGAGCAGGAGCTGGCCCAGGAATGGTGTCATTGTGTCTCTCCTTTGGTCCTTTCCATCAACTCTGCGAGGGGTAGACGCCGTAGAGCGAAATGACCCAGTTCAGCGCCAGGAACGGCTGCCTGTTCTCGTGGGGCTGGTTGCCGCCGCCGCTGAGCCCCACCATGTTCGCATTCATGGCCGTGGCCGGCGCCTCGGTAGAGTAAACTTTCGAGCCGCCGCTTACCGTGTAATTGGCCGGGTTGTTGATGGCGCCGGTGGTGGTGGAGTTGGCCGTCAGAGTATGGGTGTGAGTGGGGTACTGGGTCATGTTGAGGGTCACCATTTCCACGCCGCCCGTCTGCCCGATGACATAGTTGGTTACGCCGTTGGACCCCTGGTGGATGGGAGTGCGGCCCAGCAGATTGGGGAGGTTGAAGTAGGTTTGACCGTCCCCGCCGTAGGTGGTGCCAATCAGGTTATATAGTGTTGTGTTTTCGGATATGGCGATTTGCTGGCCGCCACAAATCGACCATCCATAAGGTGCGAAGTTAAAACCTACCAGCCGGACCTCGCCGACATAGGACTGACTCATCCTTGAATCCTCCTTGAATTCCGCGCGTTATGCGGGAGCGCTCAGCCAGGGTACCACCATTCCGGGCGGCTTTCAAGCGCTATTTCGCAATACCGCAATGACGAGAGTGGCGTCCCTTTCTGTAACGGTAACGCGGCGGCGCCGCGGGGACATGCGGCCAAAAGCCGCGTTCCCGCGATGCCAGCCGGGACGCGGCCGGCGCCGCCTATCCCGGGGTTTTCTCATATAATCCACCGTTGTCTATTACGCTTTTATTATTTTGCGGCGAGGCCGAAGATGTGGTAGACTCCTTGGGCAGTTTCACTGGTGCGAACAACGCCGAGGGGCGCGCGGGCTGGAGGCCTGCAGTTGCGATTGCCCCGGCGGAGTTGCGGTTTGGCCAGGCGGAGGGGGCACCATGCGCGTTGGTGGATCTGGGTGGTGGGTTGTGGGCGCAGTGTTTGCGCTCGTGGCGCCCTCTGCGTGGGCAGCCTGCTCGACCTCCTGCAACACCTCAGGCAACACGACCACGTGCACGAGCTCGGATGTGATTTCGACGCCGAATGAGAACGCAAACGGAAACCTCTATACGGCAAGCCCCTACCCGTCCTGCATCACCGTCCCCAACAGCGTCACCGGCACGGTGTCCAGCGCCGCGGGCAGCGTCCAGGTCCAGCTGACCAACGTGGATTCGAATGGCACCGGTAATTATCTCAGCCTCCAGGAGACCGAGATCCTGCTTCAGTCGCCGAGCGGCGCCCAGTTGGAACTGCTGGGCGGCCCGGGGGACGGCAGCGATACTTTGAGCGGCCTCACCATGCTGATCGCCAGCGGCGAGGGCTACGCGGCCATGCCCAACGGGAATCCGTCCGGCTTCCCGTCCAGCGGCACCAAGGACTATGAGCCGAGTTCGTACGAGGTAGGTTATGGGGGCACTTTCCCGAGCCCGGGGCCGGGAAACGTGCAGAACTTTCCGCAATCGATCGGAAGTTCCACGCTGACCAGCGTCTTCAGCGGCGTGGCCGCGGCGGGCACCTGGAACCTCTGGATGATCGACAACTACGGCGATCCGGTGACCGTCAACGGATGGAAGCTGATCCTGACGGTGAATGCGAGCGAGGTGGGCACCACCACGGTGGTCTCGTCGAGCCTGAATCCGTCCTTTACCAGCAGCCCGAACAATTCGGTCACATTTATGGCGACGGTGACCAGTGGCGGGAATCCGGTGACCGCCGGCGGCACCGTTGCCTTCTACGCGAACGGCAGCAGCAATGCCATCACCTGCGGTGGCGGTAATCAAGCGCTGAACAGCAGCGGCGAGGCAACCTGCACGACGAGCCTGACCTCCCAGGGTTTTACCACGATCGTAGCGAAATACTCTGGCAGCGGGAGCTTCAACGGCAGCACCAGCCTCACCTTGACTCAACTGGTGGAAGCACACCAGGCGGCAGCCTCCGGAAACACATGGTGCAATAGCGCCACGATCTCGGTTCCGGACGATTCAGGCCTCCCGCAGATTTATCCCTCCATCATCAGTGTGTCCGGGTACAGTGGCAATCCGACAGTAGGCAATGTGACGGTGGAACTTGAGGGCGCCACCGGGCCTTCCGGAGTTCCCGGCCAGTTCCTGCTGGTTGCGCCCAACGGGCAGAACCTGGATTTTCTGGACTTCGCGTTCAGCGAAGTCCAGCCGGCCAGCCCGGTGAACCTGACGATTCTCGACACCGCCGGGCAGGTGCCAAGCGGCACCGCCACCACGGGTAATTACGAGCCGTACGACGACCTTTCCCTGAGCCAGCCGGACACGTTCCCGGCGTCAACGCCCACCGCACACTCAATCGACTCGAATATCCCCGCGATTCCGGGCACCATCCATTTCCCCGCGCCGCGCGACGAGACGGACTTATGGGACTTCGGGAAGACCATCGGCGGGGCCCCGGCGAATGGCGACTGGGTGTTGTACGCCTATAGCTATGCCGGCTCAGCGTTAAGTCTGAATAACGGCTGGTGCATCACCCTGGATATCAACAACGGCGCGGGGACCACCACCGCCCTTGCTTCCAGCCAGCAGAAAACGCTGCTTGGACAATCGGTCACGCTGACCGCGACAGTGACCAGCGGCGGCAACCCGGTGACCTCCGGTACGGTTACGTTCGAGGATGGCG
>CAYVPZ010000073.1:0-11817 GCA_964453955.1 uncultured Solibacteraceae bacterium
CTGCCGTTTCCAGTCGAGGAAGTTGGCCGGGGCAACCGCGTCCCGGTCGGCATGCGACTTCGGCACGGTTTCCCACACGGTCATGATGCGGTCAATCCCGGGAAACGGCAGCGGATGAAGGACGAGTCCGCTGAGGGTGACGAAGGCGGAGGTGTTGACGCCAATGCCGAGCGCCAGAGCCAGCACAATCACGGCGGTTGTGCCGGGGCTCTTGCGCATGAGGCGCAGGGCGAGCTGGAAGTCGCGGAGCAGATTATTCACGACACTTTCTATGTAGCACGCCGGGGACCACTTATCGCCAGGAACTGAAAGAACGCGGCGGGCGCCGCATGTCCGTTTTTGGGACCCGCTATTCGATTCCGCAACGCGGGTAGAATCAAGAGATCATGCCCGAATGGGACGCGCAGGCGTATCTACGATTCGCGAACGAACGCACACGGCCGAGCGTGGATCTGGTGGAACGCATCGGTGTCGTCGATCCGCGCCGGATCATCGACCTCGGTTGCGGTCCTGGAAACAGCACCCAGGTGGTGCGCCGCCGCTGGCCGGAAGCGGAAGTCATCGGACTGGATAGTTCGCCGCAAATGATCGAAGCGGCGCGGAAAGCCTGGCCCGAGGGCAAGTGGGTGCTGGGCGACGCGGCAACGTGGACCGCCACCCAGCCGTTCGACGTGGTGTTCTCCAACGCCATGCTGCAGTGGCTGCCCGATCACGCGCGGCTCTGCCCGCGACTGCTCGAACAGGTGGCTCCGGGAGGCGCGCTGGCGGTGCAGATGCCGGCGCATTACGAGCTGCCCATGCACCGCGAGATCGTGGAGGTGTCCAGAGACGCGGCCTGGGACGAGCGCATGCACGCGGCGCGCACCGCGCTGACGAAGGAGCCCGCATCCTTCTACTACGACACGCTGCAGCCGGTGGCCGCGCGTATCGACCTGTGGGAGACCATCTACTACCACGAGGTGCCCGGACCGGACGCGCTGATCGAATGGTTCCGCGGCACCGGGATGCGGCCGTTCCTGGAGGCCTTGTCCTCCGACGACGAGCGCGCGCGGTTCGAGATGATGCTGTTGAAGCGTTATATCGCGGCGTATCCGCGGCGTCCGTCCGGGCTGGTGCTGTTCCCGTTTCGCCGGCTGTTCTTCGTGGCGTACCGGTGAGCGCGCGTTGGACGCCTACGCCTCGTTCCGTTTCCGCGACTTCCGGCTGCTGCTGATCGGGAGCTTCCTGGCCAACTTCGGCCTGCAGATGCTCTCGGTGGCGGTGAGCTGGGACCTGTACATGAAAACGCGGTCGGCGGTGGTGCTGGGCAACGTGGGATTCGTGCAGGTGGCGCCGTTTCTGCTCTTCGCGTTGTTCGCGGGCCACTTTGCCGACCGTTACGACCGGCGGCGGGTGATGCTGGCGACGCAGGTGCTGCTGCTGGCCGCCTCCGCGCTGCTGGCGTTCGCCTCGCGCTCGGTGGCGCTCATCTACGCGTGCCTCTTCCTGACGCAAATGGCGCGCGCTTTCCAGGGACCCGCGCGCCAGGCCATGGTGCCCCAGATGGTGCCGCCAGGTGTGTTGAGCAACGCCATCGCATGGCAGAGCAGCGCCCATGAGATTGCCAGCGTGACCGGTCCGGCACTGGCGGGGATTCTGGTGGCGGCGGCGGGCAGCCGGGCGGTGTATCTGATCCAGGTGGGCTGCGCGGCTCTGACGCTGGGGTGCGTCTGGATGATGCGATATCGCGGCGAGGGGAAGCGCGAAGACGCGCCGCTGGAGGGCCGGTCGTTGCTCGAAGGGCTGCGATTTGTGAGGCGCAGCAGGCTGGTGCTGCCGGCCATCTCGCTCGATCTGTTCGCGGTCCTGTTCGGCGGCGCGACGGCGCTGATGCCCATCTTCGCCGTGGACATTCTGCATGCGGGGGCGCGCGGTCTGGGGTTGCTGCGGGCGGCATCGTCGGTGGGCGCCATTCTGATGGCCTTTCTGCAGGCGCACTCGGGGCCGCTGCGGCGATCGGGAGTGGTGCTGCTGTGGTCGGTGGCGGGCTTCGGCGCGGCCACGGTGGTGTTTGGGTTTTCGCGGTCGCTGTGGCTGTCGGTGGCCATGCTGATGCTGCTGGGCGCGCTGGACAACGTCAGCGTGGTGCTGCGCCAGTCGCTGGTGCAGAAGAAAACGCCCGATGCGGTGCGCGGCCGCGTGCTGGCAGTGAACAGCATTTTCATCAGTTGCTCGAACCAGTTCGGGGCGGTGGAATCGGGGTGGACCGCGGCGTGGTTCGGGGCAGTGCCCAGCGTTGTGGGCGGCGGGGTGGCCACGATGCTGATTGTCGCGGCGTTCGCGGTGGCATCGAGGGAGCTGCGGGAATGGACCCAGTGAGGAACGGCGCCGCTACGAGGTTCGCGATACGAATTCCAGGTCCTCATCGTCGTGCGCATCGGTCACGAAGACACGTCCGAAGTGCTTCGGCTCGATAACCATGACGCCGCCACCGTATTCAGTCACGTACCAGTCGTCAGGATCGTTGGCAGGGTCGGCCACGAGCTCGATCTCACCGGGTTCGCCGTCGTAAAGTACCCGGTCTCCTTTCCTGATCTCCTCGCCGGACTGATAGAAAAATGGCATTCTCATTGCACCCCGATCAGATTATTCCCGGGCATTGAGCTCACGAATGGCAAGGATATCGTTAATGCGCTGTTCGAGGAATTCGAGGCGCTCGGCCGGTGTCAGCGAGAGCATCCACCGGATCAGCGAAAGATCCACACCGTCTTCGCTGTACTCGGGTGCGGGTGCAGGCTCGCCGGGATTCATGCTTCACATCGAGGATAGCTCAACTGCCATCGGGAAACCCGCCGCGATGCAGCACCATGGGAAAGTGCGGCAGCGTGCTGGGCCGGCGGACCTTCGCCCGCCACCCGTCGGGATAAGGCTCCAAGCCGCGGAACAAAGGCGAGTGCGGCGCGGTGGAATCGCCGGCCAGACGCTCGAGTGGCTCCCGAAGTGCGCCGATGGCCTCCTTGCCGAACCGCGCGTGCCAGCGCTCTTCGATGATGCCGAGCAGTTGACGGTATGCGCCCTGAGCCTCGCGACCCTGCGGGGTGAGGCGAGCCACCTTCGCCCGGCCATCCGCCTCGACGACGGCTAGGTGCTTCTTTTGGAGGACGCCCATGGCCATGCTAATCGCCTCCTTCGATACGCCGGACAGGAGCGGAAGGTCGCGGACCCGCACTCCCTTCTCGTCGAGGACGCGCACGACGTTGGCGCTGATGGCCAGCGACAACTCCGACTCGCTCTCGAACTCGATTGCGTACGCCAGCAGCACCCGGGAGAGGAGCGCCGGCAGAGCGGCGCTATCTTCGCCTGCGGCCGACGCATGGCGCGGGCGATCCGGCCCTCTGCTGAACAGACCATACCCAAGGATCGGGAGACAGTCGGGCAGATCGAGGTTCATCTGGCTGATGAGCGACAACAGCGATTCCCGAAGCTGGCCGATCTCGCTCTCGCCGAAGCGCCCCCGCCAGCGCTTTTCGATGACGGCGAACAGCGGACGCCAGACCTCCCGCGCCTTGCGGCCTTTCGAGGTAGCGCGAATCACCCAGGCGGAGCGCGGCGGTTTTGGCCGGGGGTCGGCCGGATCCGGCTCAACGACGATGTACCCCCACCTCTCCATGCCGTTCAGGTTCGTCGCCGTACGGGCGAGGTCCTCAAGCTCAGCAACGCGCACCCCCTCCTCGCCGACGAAGCGCATGCAGTTCCACCACATCGCCATGGACGCCAGCCAGGGGCCAAAGGGCGCGCCGGGCGTCGATCCATGGTTCGTCGTCCGATGCGGCATCCGCAGCTCGAACTCGTTGTCGAGCTCGATGGTGAACGCCACCAGCACCTGGGAGAGCAGGGTCGGCAAAGGCAGGCCGGCAGCCATGAGAGCGGCTCTCAATTGCTGTCGAACAAGCCGCTCAGGGCGTCGAGGCCGCGATGCTCGTCGCCGCCGGTGTGTGCGGGGGCCAGTTCGCGGCGCATCTTTTCCAGCGTCATGCTCTGAATGATGACCCGCCCCGGCCCGCGCAGCGTGGCCAGAAACAGCCCCTCGCCGCCGAATATGGCCGTCTTGATGCTGCCCACCATCTGGATATCGTAGTCGACGCCTTCGTCGAAAGCGACGATGCAGCCGGTGTCCACCTGCAGCACCTCGCCCGGAGCGAGCTGGAACTCGACGAAATCGCCGCCGCCGTGGATGAACACCGATCCGGGGCCGGTGAGCTTTTCGAGAATGAAACCCTCGCCGCCGAAGAACCCCGTGCCCAGCCGCCTGACCAGGGCGATGTCCAGTTGCACGCTGCTCTGGGCGAACAGCATGCTGTCGCGCTCCACCATTACGCTCTGGCCGGCCGCGAGCTCGAACACCTGGATGCGCCCCGGATAGCTGCCCGCGAAGCCCACCTCGCCCTCCGTGCGCGCGCGGAAGTACGTCAGGAACAGCGACTGGCCCATGAGCTTGCGCTTCACCGCGCCCCACAGCTTGTCGCCCAGGCGGTCGCCGCTCATATGCGTTTCCCATTCCACGGCGGGAGTTTTGTAGATCATGCGGCCGGCTTCGGCGCAGAGTTCCTGGCCGGGCTTCAGCTTCACGCGGGCCATCTGGAGGTTGTCGCCCTGGATGGTGTAATCGAGCTTTGGGACCACCGGCATGGGCGCGGGCGCGGCGGCGGCTGTTATTCCCGCTGCCTGGGGCGCACCGCAACCGGTGCAGAATCGCGCGTCGTCAGCGAGTCTGGAACCGCAGTTTCCACAGAAGGACATGGCTGAGTTTCTGGCGACTATTGTAGCGGAGGCTACATCCGGCAGGTCCCTTGCGCGGGCCCGGCCGGGCGCGCTTCCGGCGATTCGAGCAGCACGAAGGTGGGCGTGGTGGCACGCACAATGTGACCATCGCGGCCCAGACGCGCCGCGATCTCCGGCGACACCAGGAAGTCGGCCTCGGGATGCGCGCGGACCAGGGCGGCCAGTTCGTCCAGATTGCGCGCGACGATGCCGGTGCGGATAGGCGCGATGGAGTTCATTCCCCACGCCCGCAGGCGCGCGGCGTAGAGGGGCACTTCGGGCGAAGCCGTGGCCGGTTGCGCGATGCCGAGATATTCCAGGTGCGGGTGCGTGGCGGCAACCGAATCGGCGGGGTCCACAAACCCGTAGCGGACCGTGCCGAGCGGCAGCGTGGCGGCGTAGAACTGGTCGGCGACGCCGAGGATATACAGCTCGTTGGCGCGGCGCTCCTCGCAATAGCGGGATAGAGTGGGTGCGGCGGGAACGGTGGAACCGGGCCGCCAGGAGATGCTCCAGGGCCGGACGGGCACGGCCGCCTCGACGACAAGGATGGCGCCCAGCGCGAGCATCAGCCACGCCGCGCGACGTCCGTCGAGCAAAGGCGTGCTGACGGCGGCGGCCAGGATCACCGCGGGAATCAGCCAGGTGAGGTACTGCTCGGAACGGAACCGGAACGCCATCAGCGCGGCGAACACGACGGCGAGGTAACAGGCCAGCAGGAACGGCCCCGGTTCGAAACGGCGCAGCGACCGGACCAGCGAGGGCACGCCGGTGAGGAGGAGGATCACCGCCGCCGGCGCTGCGTATGCGAGACGGAGCAGATAGAAGAGGACGTGGTTCTCGGACGATGTCTGAATGGCCGAGGTCACGCCGGTGGCGACGATCTGGAACCCCATGTCGGCCAGGAACCACTCGCGGTGGACCGCGAGATTGTACAGGAACCACGGCGATGCCAGAGCAATGGCGCACGCGGTGAAAAGGACAATTCGCCACGGGCCGGGGCCGGCGCGGCGCCTCATTACCATGGCGAACAGCAGCGCGACCAACGCTGGCAACAGGCCGGCCACGCTCTTGTCGAGAATGCCGGCGGCGATGGCAACGGCAAACACGACGCGCGAGCCCGTTTGCGCCAGCGCCGGATCGCGAATGAGCGCGGCCACAACCGTCACCATCGCGGCGGCGAGCAGGCTGTCGGTCATGTTGAGGCGGGACATAGCGAACAGGAGTGGGCTGGAAAGACAGAGCAGGGCGGCGGCGAGACCCGCGGCGGTGGAACGTACGGCGCGGGCGATGGCAAAGCACAGCGCCACTACCAGCGCGCCCGCCAGCACGGAGGGAAGCCGCGCGGTGAACGGACCAATGCCAAACGCCTTCATGGGCAGGGCCGAGAGCCACATCAGCAGGGGCGGCTTCTCGAAGATCCAGCGGCCCAGCAGCGTTGGAGTCATCCAGGCGCCGTGGGTGGCCATGTGGATGGCCTCGCTGGTGTACAAGGCTTCGTCCATGGCGCCGTAATGCAGGATCGGATCAACCGATCCGCTGGCGATGCCGGTGTGCGGCAGATTGAACGAGAGCCCGAGAAACGCGGCCAGGAAGACCGCGGCGGTGGCCAGCCATGCTCGCTTCGGAATTGTCACTGGCGCTTCGTGAAGCACGCGATGTACTGGCTGTTGGGGAGGTGTTCCTTCTGCCACGCCAGCTTGAACCCGTTGGCCTCCACTTCCTTCACCACGCCATCCACGTCCAGGCGGATGTGGTGCATGGCGTCCTGCCCGGGCATGGCGTTGGGGCGCTTGTAATAATCCACGATGAACAGCCGGCCGCCCGGCGCGAGGCCCTGTGCGATTCCCGCCAGCATTTTTCCCGGGTAATCGAAGTGATGATACGTCTCCAGAACGAGCACGGCGTCTACTTTTCCGGCGGGCAGCTTCGGATCGGTTTCCGAGCCGAGCACGAAGTCCACGTTGGCCAGGCTGTTCTTCGCGGCGCGCTCGCGGGCCTGGTCGAGGAAGTCCGGGAAAATGTCCTCGGCGATGAGGCGGCCCGTAGGCCCGACGGCGGCGTCGAGAAACGGCAGCATGTAGCCCACGCCGGTGCCGACGTCGGCCACGGTCATGCCGGCGCGAAGCTGCATGGAGGCCACCAGTTCGCGGGGCTTCTGCTGCGCGTCGCGCGCCGGATTCCCCAGGCCGACGCCGATGGCGGCGCGTTGCTCAGGGTCCTGGTAGCGGCGGTTGACTTCGCTGGCCACCTGGGCAGAGGCCGCCAGCGTGGCCGCTGCAGTAAGAACTGCGAACGCGAGTTTCACAACCCTCCTTCCTCTTTTGGCCTGGCGCGGAAGTCGCAACGAGGGCCGAACGCAGGCGAAAACGCCTGCTCCACATCGTGGCAAACCGCAACCAATGGGCAGGGCGGCCTGAGAGGCCGCCGCAGGCTGAGAGCCTGCCCCACGTCGCCCCCGCTCACAACTTCGCCTCCATGGGCATGGCGAACGGCGCTTCAATCAGGTAGTCGTGCGTGGCCATCTCCGCCAGCGCCGCGCGCAGGGACTCTTCGGTGGTGGGCTGCGTGGTGATGACGAACGGCAGATCGCGCCAGTTTTCCTCGGGAAGCTGGAGCACGGCGTCGATGCTGATTCCCTTGGCGGCCAGCACCGCCGCCAGCCGCGCGATGATTCCCGGCCGGTCCTCCACGCGAAAACGCAAATAGTAGGCCGATTTGAGCCGCGTGATGGGGATCGGCTCGTACTCGCCCAGGCGCTCGTGCGCGAACGGCGACACGCGCGCCGGACTCCCCGAACGAATCTCCCGCGCCACCCGCATCAGGTCGGACACCACGGCCACGCCGGTGGGTTGCGCGCCGGCCCCGCGCCCGTAGTAGAAGGTGTCCTGTCCGTACAGCCCGCGCACCCAGACGGCGTTGTAGGCGCCGCGCACGCCGGCCAGAATGGTGCTGTTGGCAATCAGCGACGGCCGCACCGACAGGATGAGCCCGGAGGGGGTCTGCCGCGCCGCCGCGATCAGGCGGACCGTGTAGTCCATCTGGTGCGCGTACTGGAAATCCACCGGCAGCACGCGGCGGATGCCCTCGGTGTGGATGTCGGAGGGGGTGATGCGCTCGCCGAACGCCAGCGCCGCCAGAATGGCCAGCTTGGAACGCGCGTCGAAGCCGTCCACGTCCATGGTGGGGTCCGCTTCGGCGTAACCGAGCCGCTGCGCCTCCATCAGCACGATGTCGAACGGCGTGTTGTGCTTCTCGATCTCGGTGAGGATGTAGTTGCAGGTGCCATTGAGGATGCCGAATAAAGCGGTGACGCGGTCGCCGGCGATTCCCTCGCGCAGGACGGCGAGAATGGGAATGCCTCCGGCCACGCTGGCTTCAATGCCCAGGTTGACGCCGTGGCCGATGGCCTGGTCCCAGAGATCTGAGCCGTGCAGGGCCATCAGCTCCTTGTTCGCGGTGACCACGGACTTGCCATTGCGGATGGCCGCTTCCACAACCTCGCGCGCGACGTGGGTGCCGCCGATGAGCTCGGCGACGACGTCCACCTCGGGGTTGGCCACCACCTCCCGCCAGTCGCTGGTTTTCTGCACCGGCCCCAGCGCGGCGGGGAGCGGCCTCGACTCCACCGTGCGGCTGCACACCGCTTTCACGCACAAAGAGAAGCCCAGCTTGGTGGCAATCTGTTCGGCGTTTTCGGACAGGATGGTGAGCGTGCCCAGGCCGACCGTGCCCAGCCCCACGATGCCAACATTAACCTGTTGCATTCAAGTTCATTATGCGGGAATGGCAAACGGCGGTCCAGCCGCGCGGGCGCCTGGCTATTATGAAGCAATGTCTCGCACCCGGTTCCTGCTGCTGCCTGCTTTGTTGCTGTGGCCGCTTGCGGCTCAGACGACGCGTCCACCCCATCAGGCTCCCATGCCCGAAACGGATGACGACGACGCGAAACTGCCCGATGGCCCGTCACTGAAGGACGCGCGGGCGAAGGCCGCCTACCAGGATTCGCTAGACGACACGAAAAAGCTGATTGCCGCGGCCGAGGACCTGAAAGCCGAACTGGAGAAGGACGACCGCTATGTTGTTTCGGTGGCGGCGATCAAGAAAACCGAGGAAATCGAGCGATTGGCAAAGCGGATTCACGGGCGGCTGAAGCAATAGGGGCGCGTTGCGAGCCCGCACTTCCTTTCAACACTCCCACGCTCCCGAAGAGGGGATAGCCGCGCGCCGGCTCGCGGCTGGTGGGTTAGTTGGCGGGATACACGGTGCGAGGGCAACTGTCCTCCTCCGCATAATGAACAGTTGCCCCATCGCGGCCGGACCAACCAGTCCGGCCAGCTTGCGGCGGAGCCTCCTCCGAACCGGCCGGTTAGCCGGCGCCTCCGCTGCTTCTCCTCCGAGTCTTCTTCCTTCCTCGGTTATGCGCCAACATAGTGCACGCCCGGGGCCAAACCGGGTCTGAAGTAAACACAGGGCAGACGCGTCCACACGGGCCCTCGGGGCCTATCCTTTCGGATAGAGGGTCACGCCAACCGGGTGGATTCGATATCCTGTTCGTTGTCCGTGAAGATGCCATGAGGGGAGCACTGATCAGCACCGACGGCCCGCTGCGGGGCAGCCGCTTCGAGCTCGGCGAAGCCGCCACCGGCATTGGCCGAATCTCGCTGAACCAGATCGCCATTCCCAACCTGTCCGTCTCGCGCCGCCATTGCAGCATCGAGCGCAACGGGGAGCGTTTTCTGATTCGCGACCTCGAAAGCCACAACGGCACCTTCGTGAACGGCCAGCCGGTGAAGATTCAATACCTGCGCGACGGCGATTCCATTGCCGTGGGCGAATGCACGTTTCTCTTCCAGACCAGCCGTTACGAGCCGCCGGCCCAGGAGAGCAGTACGGCGCAGCGGGCCGAGGCGCTCACGGTGTTTTCGCCGAACGCCCCGCTGGCCCGCGAAGCCTCAGCGCTGTTGCGCGTCAGCGAAGTGGCGCGGCAGACCCAGGCGCTCTATCTGGCGCGCGCGGACGAAATGAGGATGGCGGCGGAGCGCGATCTGTTCGGTTCCCTGTTCGAGCTGATCCCGGCCGAGCGGGGCGCGTTGTTCCTCGCTCAGGAGGACGGCGCGCTGTCCTTGTTAGGCGACTTCAGGATCTCGGGCGAGTTCGCCGGCCGCCCGGAAACCCCGGCGCCGTCCGCAATCGATGCGCGCGTGCGGGAGCGCCTGCTCGGTGCGCGCGAGACCGTCACCGGCAGCGACGACGCGGGCGCCTGGCTGGCTGCCCCGCTGGTCTCCGGGGAGGCCGCGCTGGGAGTGGCCTGGTTGGGCGGCAGCGCGTCCCGCCGGTTTTTGGACAGCGACTTCCAGATGATTACGGCGGCGGCGGGCATCATGGCCCTGGCCATCGAGAACGCCCGGCGCGTGGAAGCTCTGGAGAATGAAAATCGCCGCCTGCGCTCCCAGATCAACCCGGAACACAGCATGGTGGGCGAGGGGCCGCAAATGCAGAAGGTATTCCGGTTTATCGCGAAGGTGGCGCCCGGCAATTCCACGGTTCTGATTCGCGGAGAAAGCGGCACCGGCAAGGAACTGGTGGCGCGCGCCATCCACCGCAACAGCCCGCGCGCGGAAGGGCCGTTCCAGGCCATCAACTGCGCCGCGCTCACCGAAACGCTGCTGGAGAGCGAGCTGTTCGGCTACGAGAAAGGAGCGTTTACCGGCGCCGCCGCGCAGCGCAAAGGCAGGCTGGAAGCGGCCGACGGCGGCACGCTGTTTCTGGACGAGATCGGCGAGCTGGCCCCCGCGCTGCAGGCCAAACTGCTGCGGGTCCTGCAGGAGCACGAGTTCGAGCGCGTGGGCGGAACCAGGGCCATCCGCGTGGACATCCGCCTGCTGGCGGCCACCAATCGCGACCTCGAAGCGGCCATCAAAGAGGGCGCCTTCCGGCGCGACCTTTACTACCGGCTGAACGTCGTTTCCGTGGAATTGCCGCCGTTACGAGAGCGGCACGACGATATCCCGGTGCTGGCCGCGTGGTTCGCGGAGAAATACAGCCGCGCAGCCAGCCGGCGCGTCAACGGCATTTCGAAAGAGGCGCGCGCGTGCCTTCTGAATTACTCGTGGCCGGGAAACGTCCGCGAGCTGGAGAACGCCATGGAGCGCGCGGTGGTGCTGGGTTCCTCCGACGAGATCACGCCCGAAGACCTGCCCGAGGCGGTGCTGGAAGGGGGCGGGTCCGGCGAGCTGCCGGGCGCCTATCACGCCACCATCCGGCAGACCAAGAAGCGCCTGATTCAGGACGCGCTCGATAAAGCCGGCGGCAACTTCACCGAGGCCGCCCGTCTGCTGGGCGTGCACCCGAACTACCTGCACCGGCTGGCGACGAATCTGCAAATGCGCCGCAGCGGCGGCGCGGGCCGGTCCGGCTAACCGAACGCAGGCGAAAACGCCTGCTCAACAAAAGCACATGAAGGGCTTGCAGTCCTTGTGGAGCGGGCCTTTGGCCCGCGGGAACTTCGGCGCCTCGGTCACTGGGCCGCGCGCGGAACCTGTTTGGCGATCTGCATCCGGTGTTCCTTGCCGGCGTCGTCGAGGACGAACAGCTTTTGCCCAACGACGGCGAATTTCACCGGCTCGCCGGGCTTCAGGTTCGCCGGCTTCTTCCACTCCCAGCGCTGCCCCTCGCGAGCGAAGTAAGCGCTGCCGGGGCCTTCCAGCAGGAACGGCTCGTACACCTTCATCAACGGGACGTCGGTGGCGCCGCCATAGGGCGGGTCGTTCGTGGAAGCGGTGAAATACGGGGAATGCCGGGGATCGAGAACCGTGCCCGTCTGCCACTCGCGGGCTTTCCTGGCGAAGGCCGGCGCGGACAACGAAAGGGCGACGGCAACCGTGACAAGGATGCGTAAACCGCTCATACCCTCGATTCTAACAAGCGCTGCTGTAAACTCCAGATGAGATCTTCGTTCATGAATCATTCCTTCCTCACCGACCGCCGCATCGTGATGACGCTGGACGCGGGCGG